>DATMXP010000022.1 GCA_035561515.1 Terriglobales bacterium
TATATGGAGAATCTGTATATGAAAGCAAGGGAGTTAGACAGCGCATATATGAAAATAAAGGGCTTACCAGTTCATCAGTTCCTCAGTTCGTCGGTTTTTCGGTAAAGCAAGTCGTTAGTCCTTAGTCGTTGGTCGTCGGCAAAGACGAAAGGTGGTGAGACGGAAAATTCGTCTTCACCACCTACATTTTGAGGATAGCAATTGGGGTGGGGGCATCATGCCAAGGTTTGGAAATTTATTTTGCGAGTGTTTTCAAGATGTTGCGGGGAAAAGGACGCGGTGACCCCCTTGACAGGCTCCGGAGCGGGTAGTGCCGAGACGGGAAATGGCCACTGTTTCGGAAGAAACCCAAAGAAGACGTTCATCGAGGCCTGCGGTGAGTTGCTCGAGCAGAGTCCGTCTGACCACCGGTTTAACGTTGACGTTTGGCCGGGCCACCCGTCGCTTTGACGACTGTGGGTGGTTTCTCTGCAACAAGACACGGAAGGTCTTTCAATCGGGGAATGGAGTCGGTTTGGCCTGGTTGTGTTCGCTGGAAGTCTGTCATGCGGCCTCCAGCAGCAACGCCCAGGCACGGTTTGGGCCCCTCTGCTTCCTGTGGTGCACGGAGGTGAAAGCGCAACTTCGATTGATTGACTTCTCGATTGCTGACAGCTCTTTCATACAGCATGTAGTTAACAAGGAAGTATTTTCCTTCCGCCCTGCCGCTCATCCAGCGGTCTATACGCACTATCCAAAGGTCTGCGCGTGTGGCGAACTCCGACATCTCGCGACTCTTGGAATTCCAGACGGGATGGCGCCACTGCTTATGAAACGCGACGATTGCTCCTTCGCCGGTCAGTTGTTCCGGTTGAGATTGGGCCGCCGCGGCTACCGAAACAACCGGCACCAGGACGGCCACAAGAGCAAGAGTCAGTAATTGTCCTTTCATCATGCCCCCTATTTCCTTTTGCCAGTTGTGCTGACGACGATATTGGCTGGTGGGCTGGTGGCCCATGTTTCACCTAACTACGGCGTTTCCGTGCCCCACCTTCACGTCCCGCTGTTTGGGACGTTAAGGTGGGAGTCCACTGCTCTCCGCTCCCGGAGCGGTTGTTGTTGATCCTTCGTCTCAGACGAGTTAATCGGGGGGACAGAGAAATATCCGTTCCCGACTGCCAGTGATTTTGCTCTCACGCTCGCGTGGTGTCCATTCCGATTCGATCTCGACCGGCCCGATTCCCGAAACAGTAATGGTGGCAAGGAGGAGTCAACGTTCGAAGTCTCTCAGTGTGCACGTCGGTGGAATCCCGCATCTGCCGACTGCCGGCAGATATGGGGCACCAGGCGCGTAGGTTTGCGATCTGGTTGATGAGTTTCGCAAAGCGCAGCGGATACACTAATACGCAGGACTGACGCTCTTTGCAGAAGCTGGACAAGACGACGGTGGCGACGATGCTGGCGGGCGTGTGCACGTTCCTGAACGTGTATTCGACACAGCCGCTGCTGCCGCTGTTTCGGCAGATCTTCCACGCGTCGGAACTGGCGGTAAGCCTGACGGTAAGTGCGACGATTTTCGCGACGGCCGTGACGGCCCCGGTGATCGGAATGATTGCCGAACGGCGCGGGCGGAAGAAGGTGATTGTACCGTCGCTGTTTCTGCTGAGCGTGCCGACGGCGCTGGCGGCGACGTCGACGAGTCTGCACGCGCTGATCTTCTGGAGATTCGCGCAGGGGCTGTTCGTGCCGGGCGTGATCGCGGTAATCCTGGCTTACGTCAACGAAGAGTGGGCCGGCCGCGGCGTGGGCAAGGCGATGGCAGCATACGTGACAGGCACGGTGTTCGGCGGATTCCTGGGGCGGTTCCTCTCCGGGATGGTGGCAACACACTGGCACTGGCGCGCGACCTTCGTTGTGCTTGCCCTATTGAACTTTGCCGGCGCGCTGGCTGTACGAGCGTGGCTGCCGAAGGCGAAGAACTTCGTTCCAGCGGAAGGGCTCGGGCAGGTGCTGAACCATGCGAAGGAGCATCTGCGGAATCCGCGGCTGCTGGCAAATTTCGGCATGGGCGCGAGCGTTTTGATGGCGCTGGTGGGCTGCTTTACCTATGCGAACTTCTACCTGGCTGGCGAGCCGTTTCGTCTGAATTCGGCGCAACTGGGAAGCATCTTCTTCGTGTATCTGCTGGGATTGGTAATTACGCCGGCGTCGGGACGGTTCATGGACCACTTCGGCTTTCGCCGGACGAGCGTGCTGTATTGCGGGATGATGATCGCTGGACTGCTGCTAACGCTGGTGAGGATGCTGCCGGTGGTGGTCTTCGGGTTGGCAATTTTCTCTTCGGGCGTGTTCGTGGCACAGGCGGCGGCGACGGTGCAGACGGGCGCGATTGCGGGACGGGCGCGGTCGTCGGCCGCAGGACTGTACGTGACGTTCTACTACCTGGGAGGCACCGTTGGTGCCACAGTCACGGACTGGTTCTGGCAGTGGTGGGCGTGGCCGGGATGCGTGGCTCTGTTGGGAGCGATGGCGTTACTGAGCGTGTGGCTGGCATGGGTAAGCAGTTGGCCTCGTGAGCGGGTGGACGCGAGCGAGATTGAGTTGGTGGGCGACTGATGAGCAAGCGGGAAGTTTTGGGCGACGCAGGGGACTCGGCAGAAGTGGAAAGTGTGGTTCGTCGGAACGCCTGGCTGTCGAGTGGATATGAGGGCGTGCGATTGCCGGCTGCGGTCCTGCTCGATAACGTGCGGAGCATGTACAACGTCGGCGCATTCTTTCGCGCGGCGGACGGTGTGAACCTGGAGAAGTTGTACCTGTGCGGAATTACGGCGCATCCGCCGAAGAAGGCGATCACGAAGACAGCACTGGGCGCTGAGGAAACAGTCGCATGGGAACATGACTGGGACGCAGTGAAGACGGCAGGGCGTTTGCGCGACAGCGGATTTGAGCTCGTGGCGGTGGAAACCGGCTCGAACACGATTGATCTGTTTCAGTGGGAGCCGAGATTTCCCGTGTGCGTGATGTTCGGTCACGAAGTGGATGGACTGCGTCCTGAACTGCTGGAGATGGCCGACACGCATGTGCGCATCCCGATGTTGGGACAGAAGGGTTCCCTCAATGTGGCGACCGCAGGCGGGGTCGTGATGTACGAATTGCTGCGGAAGTACTGCGCGCTTCAGGAACGGGGTGGGTGACCAAGCCCGCAGCGAATTTCGTTTAGCCGGCCCCGGTGTCCGCAATAGGGCTGTGCGTAAGTGGCGAAGTCTTCGCGCGACAACTTTTCTGCGAGCTTTGGCACGCTGTCCCACATGGATTGTGCCTTTGCCAGATCGAGACACTCCTGCACCGGACATTCGGCGCAGCTGACAAACTCTTTGGAGAGGCAGCAGCGCCTTGCATTGCACCCCCGACTGGTGTGAAAGAGTTCGTCCTCGGGACCCAAGCAGCCACCGCATGAAATATTTGTGAAAGGTTCGTGGAGATCGAAGATCCGAGCCCAATCCCTCGCGACGCGTTTCTGGTGAGTAACTCCCCGGTTAGTGCCCTGATAGGCTGGGCAATCCGAACATACAACTCCGCAAGCTGACATCATGTAGGCCATGTCATCCTCCGGCGGTAAATCTGGTCGGAAGAATTGTATCGCTTCCGCGAGTTAACGGCGGAAGAGAAAAGCCCGCGTGGGAACTCCCAAGCGGGCCATGTAGATAGGATGCTGCTGCTACGACGAACTAAATGTCCAGGTTCTTCACGTCGAGGGCGTTCTCTTCGATGAACTTGCGACGTGCTTCGACGTCTTCGCCCATCAAGGTGGAGAAGATGCTTTCGCAAGCTTCGATATCTTCGGCCTTCACGGCGAGCAGCGTACGGCGCTCAGGGTCCATGGTGGTTTCCCAGAGCTGTCCGGAGCTCATTTCGCCCAGACCTTTGTAACGTTGGACGGTGAAGTCCTTCTTGCCTTCATTCAGAACGAAGTCGAAGAGTTCGCGCGCGGTCTGCTTCTCGACGATTTCGTCGTGCTTGCGGCGCGGCGCGGACTTCGGCGCTTTCTTCTCCGCCTTTTCGAGTGCCTCGGCCTCTTCGGCGGAAAGTTCTTCCTTGTCGGACTTCGTGTCTTCCTTGCCCTTCCACTCGATGACGAACGGCGGTTCCATGTACTGATCGATCTGCTTGAACTTCGACATCATCTGGCGGTATTCGGGCGATGAAGCCATCTCCCAGTTGATGACGTGCTCGGCGCCTTGGGAGTTGACGAAGGCCACTTCCCAGAGCTCGTGCTCTTCGTCGAAGCGCGCGTTGACGCCCTTGAACTGCTCGGGCTTCATGAGCTTGTTCAGTTCCTTCTCGAGCCGTTCAAGCTTCTTCGGCGTGGAGTTCTTGTCGCCTTCGAAGTCGGCGCGCTTGGAGAGATCGAGGCGCGGCAGCAGGTCGGCAACTCTTTCGTTGCGGACACGCTTGGAGACCTTGTCGTAGAAGCGCATGTACTCGTCGAGCGTGGTCATGAACTTCGAGAGCGTGGCGCCTTCGATTTTCGCGGCAGCATCTCCGTGTCGCACAACCATACCGTCGGCGGCGCGTTTCACCATGACGCGAACGAAGTCGCGATCGTCCTTGATGTACTGCTGCGACTTGCCTTTGCGGATCTGGTAGAGCGGCGGCTGCGCGATGTAGACGTTGTTGCGCTTGATCAACTCGCCCATATGGCGGAAGAAGAAGGTGAGCAACAGCGTGCGGATGTGGGAGCCGTCGACGTCGGCATCCGTCATGAGGATGATCTTGCCGTAACGCAGCTTGGAGGCGTCGAAGTCATCTTTACCGATTCCGGTGCCGAGCGCGGTGATCAAGGCACGAATTTCTTCGTGGCCGAGCATCTTGTCGTAACGCGCCTTCTCGACGTTCAGGATCTTTCCCTTGAGGGGAAGAATGGCCTGGAAGCGGCGATCACGGCCCTGCTTTGCGGTTCCACCTGCGGACTCACCCTCGACGAGGAAGAGTTCGCAACGGTTCGGATCGCGTTCGGAGCAGTCGGCAAGTTTGCCGGGAAGTCCGCCGCCATCAAGCGCGCCTTTGCGGCGTGTAAGATCGCGGGCCTTGCGGGCCGCTTCGCGAGCGCGGGAGGCTTCGATGGCCTTGTTGATGATCTTGCGGGCGGCCGTGGGATTCTGTTCGAAGTAGGCGCCGAGCTTTTCATTCACGAACGCCTGCACGATGCCGGCGATGTCGGAATTGAGCTTGCCCTTGGTCTGTCCTTCGAACTGAGGCTGCGGCAGTTTCACGCTGACCACGGCAACCAGGCCTTCACGGACGTCATCTCCACTGAGCGATTCGGTGTCGCTCTTGAATAGTCCAAGCTGCTTGCCGAAGTAGTTGATGGTGCGCGTGAGCGACGTGCGGAAGCCCTGCAGGTGCGTGCCGCCATCAACGGTATTGATGTTGTTGGCGAAACTGAAAACGTTCTCGGAGTAGCCGTCGTTGTACTGGAGCGCGATTTCCATGGCGACACCGTCGCGCTCGGCTTCCATGTAGATCGGCTTATCGTGCAGGACATTCTTGCCGCGGTTCAGGTGCTTGATGAATTCCGCGATGCCGCCCGTGTACTTGAATTCGTGACGCTTCGATTCGCCGGTCTTTGCGTCGGTATTGCGCTCGTCGGTGAGCGTGATGATCAGGCCCTTGTTGAGGAAGGCAAGTTCGCGCAGACGCTGCGCGAGCGTGTCGTAGTTGTATTCGGTGGCGGTGAAGATGGTTTTATCGGGCGTGAAGTGCACCTTGGTCCCGCGACGCTTGCCAGAGCTGCCGGTCTTCTTCAGCTTGGAAGTGGGCTCGCCACAAGAGTACGTCTGCTCGTAAGTGCTGCCGTCACGCCAGATTTCGAGTTCGAGTTCTTCGGAGAGCGCGTTGACGCAGCTCACGCCCACACCGTGCAGACCACCGGAGACTTTGTAGGTGGAGCTGTCGAACTTACCGCCAGCGTGAAGCACGGTCATGACGACCTGGGCGGCGGGGAGTTTCTCTCCATCGACGTCCATTTCGTCGACGGGAATGCCGCGGCCGTCGTCGATCACGGTGATGGAGTTGTCGATGTGGATGATGACGTCAATCTTCGAGGCGTAGCCGGCGAGGGCCTCGTCCACGGAGTTGTCCACGACTTCATACACGAGGTGGTGAAGACCCATTTCGCCGGTGGAGCCGATGTACATGGCGGGACGCTTGCGGACGGCTTCCATGCCGCCGAGCACTTTGATGGAGTCGGCGGTGTAATTGCCGTTGTCACCATTGTTGCCGTTCTTAGCGGCGCCGTTCTTGCCGTTAGCTTTTGCGCTCGTGTTTTCGATCTTGGTCTCTTTCGTTTCGGCGACTGCCGTCGTTCCGTTCCGGGTCTCTTTCGCGGCCATGCAACCTCAATGTCCCTTGTGCACCGAAGGGCACACAAACCTCGCGCTTGAGAACCCCTCGTAAGGCACGCTGGGGCGGCGAGGATTTCTACTTCGGATTGGGCACGCTACGGGCGTTTGAGCCGAGCTCCGGCTCCGCCTCTCGATTCACTTCAAGTGATTGAAATTACAGAGATTTAGGGTCGCCCAACCGAGTTCTATTTTAGCACAGAACAGCCCCGGAAAGCAGGGCGAAGCCGGGCAGTAAACGGCTTAGTTTCAGCGGGTTAGGAGGGCTGAAAATTGCCCTTGCAAGCGGGTCCGGGAACTGCCCTCCGGAGGCGATTGAGAGGCCTCCGGAAGGGCAGATCTTGAGCGGCGTCAGGCCTTCGCGCCGGCGGCCAACGGCGAGGTGCAATGGGCGCAACGGCGAGCGTCGATAGGAATCTCGCTGAGGCACTCCGGGCACTTCTTTGTCGTCGGATCGGCAGGCGCAGGTTCTTTCCGGGCGCGAGCAACAAGGGCGTTCACGGGCAGCACGACAAAGTAGTACACGGCTGCGGCCACGAGCAGAAACGCAATCAACGCGTTGAGGAACGATCCGTACATGAGTTTGCTGCCATTGATCTCGACGAACAGAGCTGAGAAGTCGGGCTGTTTCACGATGGCAGCGATGAACGGGGTGAGAATGTCTTTCACGAAAGAGGCGACAACTGTGCCAAACGCCGCACCGATGACGACACCAACCGCCAGGTCAACGACGTTGCCACGAAGCAGGAATTGTTTGAAGCCTTTCATGGGAACCCTCCACGGGTGCAGGGCAGAGTAACGCCGATGGCGAGGGGCGTCAATCGGGGCGGCCCATCGGGTGGCCCATTTTGGGAAAGCCCAAATCGGGACGGAACTACAAAACAGCAACTTTGGATTTCTGTCGGGTTAGAACTTTCGTGTTAATGTAACCGCCGGAGATCACCATGAAGGTCTTTTCATCGTTAATGTTACTGGTTGCTTTGGCGATGGCGCTGGGGTGTGGTACCCAAAATTGTCCGCCGCAGGTTTTGGCAGTTGAGCCTGCCACAGGGTCTGCTAATCACACCTCGATTGCGCCGGGAAACCAACTGCAGTTCACGGCGAAGTGGACCATCACAGGAAACGACCAGGGTTGCTACTATATGCAGGCGATGCCGAGCGTAACGTGGACGACCTCGGACGCTGTAAATACCACGATCAGCGCAACGGGTCTGGCGACCTGCGTCAATGCGACGAGCCAACCGGCGACCATTACGGCAACCGAGGTTAACGGTCAGAAGGCGACCGCAACGCTGACCTGCCAGTAAGGCGACCTCTTCAGCGAAGCGTGTGATCCGCGACATAACTTCCCGTCACGTAGCCGAGTGTCGCACCGATGATGATGTCGGACGGGAAGTGCTTCTTCGCCGGGTAACGCGACAGGCTCACGCCGGTCGCGAGCGCGTACGCTCCCCATTTCACCCAGGGATTATGTGGGTACCGGTGTGCGACCACGGAGGCGAAGGCGAAACTCATCGCGGAATGTCCAGAGGGAAATGAGCGGCCGCCATGCCAGAACCGGCCGGTGCTTCCTGGGTCGTATGGATACTCGCGATTAAATCCCAACTTCAGGACCTGATCCATCACACCGGCGGCAGCCATCGCTCCGAGGGCGGTGAATCCGGTTTCGGCGGCCCGCGAACGGTGACTTACGCATCCTCCGGTCCAGGTCAGCGCGCCGGCACCCAGCTCCATGGCGAGCCCGATGTTCGACCATCTTGAACTGACATCCTGAAGCGACTTCGATTGAATACGATTTGCCGCCGAAGAGTCTCCTTGGGCAATCAGGGCCCCCGTGACCGCCGCAATGGGGAGTTCCCACGCAAGATTATGTGGACGAATGGCGTTGCGAGGAATGCCGGTGAAGCCATGCCACAAGGTCTTCGTGTCGGTTGTAGCGACTTGCGTGGCGGAGCCAAAGCCGCAAGGAGCGGAGATGGGCGTTTGGGCAGACAGGTTCAGGGACGAGGTTCCGACGAGGAGGACAAAGAGATACACGCGAACAGACAGGGACATGATGGCACCCAATCGAACTGAGTCGAAGAGACGGGCTCAGAGTACAGCGGTTGGATTCAGGTGCTCGGGATGGGGCTGCCCGCCTCTGGCGTTGCTCCCCGGATGATGTGCTATTCTCCGGCACCGTGGGGATTCCATAAGTTTTCCAAAAAGAGGTCTGATGGCTCAATCTGCCGTAACTACGCCTGCTTTTCCGTCTACGACTGAATTGAACGCGGTTCCGGTGCGCCCGCGCCTGGATTCGGTGGATCTGTGGCGCGGAACGATCATGGCGTTCATGCTGCTGGACCACACGCGCGACTTCATCATGAACAACTCGATCGGCCCAACGGACATGGCGACGACCACGCCGGCGTTGTTCTTTACGCGGTGGATCACGCATTTCTGCGCGCCGGGATTCATGTTGCTGGCAGGACTGGGAGCGGCGCTGGCGATGGGCCGGGGCAAGACGCGGAGCGAGATGTCGTGGTTCCTCTTCACGCGCGGGCTGTGGATTATCGCGCTGGAATTCACGCTCGGGCGATGGGGCATCAGCTTCAACCTGACGTACTCGTTCGTATGGATGCTGGTGCTGTGGTCGCTCGGCTGCGCGATGGTGGCGATGTCGGCCATGATCTACCTGCCACGCAAAGTGCTGGCCGTGGTAACGGTGGTTGCGATCGCCGGGCACAATTTGTTCGATGGCATCAATGCTGCCGCGCTGGGAAGCTGGTCGTGGCTGTGGGTGCTGTTGCATCAACCGGGAGTTCTGAAGCCGGCAAATCCGACGATTTTCGATGGCTATCCGTGGATCCCGTGGATTTTCGTGATGTCCGCAGGCTTCCTGCTCGGTGAGTGGTACAAGGAAGCGGGTGAAACCAGGCGCCGGAAATTAATCTATGCGGGATCAGTGATGACCGCCGGGTTTGTGCTGCTGCGACTGGTGAATGGCTACGGTGATCCTTCGCATTGGCAACACCAGAGCTCGGCCATCATGACGCTGTGCTCGTTCCTGAACACGTCGAAACAGCCGCCGTCGCTGCTGTTCCTGCTGATGACGCTTGGGCCGACGCTGATCATGCTCGCGCTGCTGGAGCGTCCGCTGCCGAAGTGGACAAAGCCTCTGATCACTTTCGGTCGCGTGCCGCTGTTCTTCTACCTGCTGAACTTCCCGGTGCCACACGTGCTGTCGATCGGATTGTCGATCGTGACCGGGCAGGACTGGAAACACTTCGAAACGCCACTCGGTCCTTTCATGGAATCGCCTGCGGGATTCGGACATAGCCTGGGCATGACATACGCGGTGTGGATCACCGGATTGTTAATTCTGTATCCGCTGTGCGCGTGGTATGCGGGAGTGAAAGCGCGAAGCCGGTCGAAGTGGCTGAGTTATCTATGAACTAAATTACGAAAGCTCTTCAACCATTTCGGTGTTGCTGGACTCCTATGAAGAGGAGGATTCCAGCGGAATGTCATTCCTGCTTGAACAGGGTGCAGTCTTTCAGCGCACCATTATCGTCGTGCTCTCGTGCTCATTGGCAGTCCTGGGCGCACTTATTGTTCATCGTGTCGCGTACGGCATTGCACACCGCTTCAGCCGCCGTACTTCGAGCATTTTTGACGATTCGCTGCTGCGCCATTCCGAAAAACCTGCGCGCGCAATATTCCCACTGCTGACGCTGCTGAGCGTGTCTCCCGGATTGGGGTTATCAGATGTTGGGGCGGCGCACTTCCGGCACGCCGTGGGGTTGGGTCTGATTGCGTCCACAGGATGGCTGCTCGTTTCGTTGCTGCGGGTGTTCGAGGATGTGCTGGGTGTCCGATACCGCATAGACGTGGAGGACAACCTTCGGGCACGGCGCGTGCAGACACAGGTCTCGGTGCTGCAACGGATTGTGACGGTGGTGATCGTGATTATCACCTTGTCGGTGATGCTCATGACGTTTCCGTCGGTGCGGCAGGTGGGACAGAGCCTGTTTGCGTCGGCGGGAATTGCGGCTCTGGTGGCCGGATTGGCAGCACGCTCGACTTTTTCCAGTTTGATCGCCGGGCTGCAGATTGCGCTGACGGAGCCGATTCGCCTGGATGATGTGGTGATCGTCGAGGGTGAATGGGGCAGGGTGGAGAAGATCACGACGACGTACGTGGTGGTGAGGATTTGGGACGAGCGCAGGATGGTGGTGCCGCTGTCGAAGTTCATTGAAGAACCGTTCCAGAATTGGACGATGACGGGAGCGAACTTGCTCGGGACGGTATTTCTGTACGTGGATTACAGCGTGCCGGTGGATGCAGTGCGCGAGGAACTGCACCGGATTCTGGAGGGCAGTCCGCTGTGGGACAGAAGGGCGTGGGCGCTACAGGTCACGGATGCGACCGAACGCACACTTCAATTACGCGCGCTGATGAGCGCGGCAAACTCAGGAACCGCATTCGATTTGCGATGCCTGGTCCGCGAGAAGCTGATTGCATTTCTACAAGCGAACTATCCGGAGAGCCTGCCGCGGACGAGGGCGGAGATACAAGGCGTACTAACAGGAGCAGAAGAGGAGCGGGAGAGAAGGGCGTCGTAGGCTCAAGAAGTAAGAATGCACAAAATGCAAAAGGCCGGGTCTTCCCGGCCTTCGCTTCTTTCTTAAGCTGCCTCAGATCCTCATCGGCATCACGATGTAGCGGTACTTGAACTGGACGTCGCCGTTATCGTCGGGGCGGAGTTGGCCGGCGCTTTGGGAGTCCTTGAACTCGAACCGGACTTCTCCGCCGCTGGAAGCCTTCAGGAAGTCGAGCAAGTATTGCGAGTTGAAGCCGATGACGATCGGGTCAGCCTGGTAGGTAGTCTCGATCTGGTCTTCGGACTCGCCGGTCTCGGCCGAGGAGGACGAGATCGTCATGCTGCCTTTTTCGAGGCGAAGCTTGATGGCGCCGGAGCGTTCGTCGGCGAACTGGGCCACGCGCTGTATGGCGGAGGAGATGTCTTCGCAGCGGACGGTGACGTACTTGTTGTTGTCGCGCGGGAGGACGGCTTCGTAGTTCGGGAATTGGCCGGTCAACTGGCGCGAGGTGAGGATGCGTCCACCGACGCGGAAGAACAATGTGGACTCGTCTTTCGCAAATTCCACAAAGTCTTCTTCACTGGTGTTCAGCAGCGAGTTGAGTTCCGCCATCGCCTTCTTGGGGACAAGCGTTTTCATTTCCTGAACGTCGGGGAAAGATTCCTGAGCTTTCTCGATGTGGGCGAGACGGTGTCCGTCGGTGGCGACCATGACGATCGATTCCGGTTTCAGAACCATGAGCGCGCCATTCAGCGTGTAACGCGATTCTTCGCTGGAGATGGCGAAGATGGTCTTGGCTATCATGGTGCGAAGTACTTGGCCGGGAATCTTGATGGTGCCGCTGGTTGGGAACGTGGGCAGCGCCGGGAAGTTCGAGCGGGCCATGCCGACCATTTTGGTGTTGGAGCGTCCGCTGCGAATGTTCACCCAGTGGTTCTCGAGCAACTTGATGGTGATATCGCCATCGGGCAGCAAGCGAACGTAGTCGTAAAGTTTGCGAGCTGGGATAGTGCAGGAGCCTTCCTTCTTTACCTTTGCAGGACAGGAGGTGCGGAGACCGAGATCAAGATCGGTTGCGGTGATGGCGAGTTTGTCGCCTGCGGCTTCGAAGAGGAAGTGTGAAAGGATCGGGATGGTGGTCTTACGCTCTACAACGCCCTGTGTGGCGGTGAGTTCTTTTAGTAAGTCGAATTTAGAAACTGTGATTTCCATGACCTTCTCCCAACTCCCGGACCCTGAGATTCCCAGAAGCAGACGGCGTCCGGTGCTTATAGGAATGGCTTACTTATATATCAAATAGAAAATCAAAGAAATATAGTCCCTTATAGAAACAGTAGTAGATGGCAGAGGAAATGTGGAAAGCTGGCCCAAAATAGGCTCTGGAGCGGCTTTGAGCGTATACAGCCGACTTGGAAGACGGGGCCTCATCTGTGAGCCGGAGTGGGGGACTGGTCCGTATCGGGAAAACAGGTGCAAACCTTCCACGGCTTCCACAGCCGAATCACAATTTTCCCGGAATTGTTCACAAGCCCAATTGTGGAAAGGTGGAAAGAAATCAATAGCGATAGGGGTTGCAGGTACCTGACGGTTGTGGAAGGAGAGAAATAGGTTAGGTGTAAGCCTTAAGTCGACGCGTCTAAGTCGAACTCGGCCACTATAGGGAGATGGTCGGAGGCAAGGAGAGTGAGTTTGTTTCGGATTAACTGGGCGCGACGAAGCGTGAGCCGTTCGTCGAAATAGAAATGGTCCAGGTGAAGCAAGGGGAAGAAACCGGGATAGGTGCTGCGGCGTTGCAAGTGAAGCCGTGCGTCGACGCTGCGAAAGTGAGTGGACATGAGGCGGGTGGCGAGTCCGCGGGTCCATTCATTGAAGTCGCCGACAACGATGGCGGGATTTTTGAGCTCGGCGGATTTGAGCACGTCGGTCGAGATCAGTTGGCGTCCCTGGTGACGCCGCTCAAAGAACGACGTGCCCAGGTGGACGTTGAAGAGATGCAGCAGATGGCCTTGGCAGTCGACGTCGGCGCGAAGGCAGCCGCGGCGCTCGCGGCCGTGTCGGGTCAGGTCATAGGTTTGGCTGCGAACGACAGGTAAGCGGCTGAGGAATGCATTCCCATACGGCGCACCAAGATGCAGCCGAGCTTCGCCAAAGATGACTGAATATCCCGGAAGCAAGGATGCGAAGTATTGGGGATGGTTCAAAGTGGGATCGCCCGTCGAGCCGGCGATCACCTCTTGCAGGGCGATGATGTCGGCGTCGAGAGAGCGCAGGACATCGGCAACCCGCTCGGGGCGGAGTCTACCGTCCATTCCACGGCACTTATGGACGTTGTAACTGGCGATTCGTACGGTGCAGTTCACTGCTGACGTTCGATGACCCAACCGAAGAGTTCGGTTCCGCGTTGCCAGAACGGCCGGTGGGCCCACTCATCGTACGTGATTTGTCGGCTGTTGGAGAGATCGCGGGCGAAATCTTCCTCGAGCCGGTTCGCGAAATTGTGATCGTACACCGCCAGGTTGACTTCGTCGTTCAGTCCGAACGACCGGTTATCGAAGTTCGTGGAACCAACCACGCTCCAGACATCGTCCACGATCAGTATTTTGGCGTGGATCATGGCAGGCTGGTACTCGAATATCTGGATGCCGGCCTCGAGCAGTTTTCCGTAGGAGCGCTGGCTAGAGCTGCGGGTGACCATGTGGTCGCTGTGGTGTCCGGGGGCGATAATTTTGACCTGAACTCCACGATTTCGTGCCCGAATAAGTTCTTCCTTCATGCTCTCATCGGGGAGGAAGTAGGGCGTGGTGATGAGGATTGAGTTGTGCGCTGAAGCGATCAGCGATTGCATTAGCACGCGCGCGCGGGTGGAACCCCCGGCCGAGGGCATGGAGTTCACGATCATGGCCGTTTGGGCCTGATCGCGCTTGATGATGGGGAAGAAGGCGGGACCGGCTATCAGTTCGCCGCAGGACTCCAGCCAGTTCTCTGCGAAAGTAGCTTGCAGGTTCGGGACGACGTCGCCTTCCACACGAACCATGGTATCGCGCCAGCGGGGTTGATCCTTCTTTGTCTGCTTGTACCAGTGATCGGCGATGCCGGCGCCCCCAATGAAGCCGACCGTTCCGTCGATAACCATCAGTTCGCGGTGGGTGCGGTTGTTGTAGCGCGGCAGAGTGTTCCAACGCACCGGGTGATACCAGGCGAATTTACCGCCGGCTTTCTTTAGTTCGCCAAAGTAAGAGTCTGTGGTGCCAAGGCTTCCGAGTCCGTCGAGAACGAGCCGGACCTGCACGCCCGCACGGGCGCGTTCGGTGAGGGCGTCCACGAATCGCTTAGCGATCTCACCCTCCTGAAAGATGTAAGCCTCTATGTTGACGTTTTTCTTGGCTGATCGAATCGCAGCGAGTTCGGCTTCGTAGAACTGGTCGCCGTTCGTGAAGACATCGAGCTTATTGGAGTGGTTGAGCTTGGCGTCGGTAATAGCCTCCAGGTTCCATACGAACTGGTCGGAGGAAACCGATTCCTGTCCGGGCATGGTGATCTTGTATTTCGGACTGGGGCCGAACAAAGCGACCACGATGATGATGGCCTGTGCCAGCATGGCAAAGCAGGCTAACACCACGAAGGTGTTGGAAACGGTGAACTCGCCGAGAAGTGGCACGTTGTAGACCCGCTGCATGGTTCGTTCCCGCCTGTACCAGGCGGTGTAAGTAGATGTGATGCGAGCTTTGAAGCAAGGGTCGGATGAGCGAGTAACTCAGCAAAGAGGCAGTATCGAGCGGCAGCTTTGGATTTCGAGATCGCAAGTGCAACAGCAGTTCCATCCACCGACATCGCAGCTATCAAAGCACGTTCGTGAGGTGGGATTGAAAGTTCAAGGGGAACGTACATCTTTTGTTTATGCAGTCGCACTGCTGCTCGCATTATTTGGGTGCGGCGGGGGATCATCAAACAGCAGGAATAACCCGGGCGGGGGCACGCCTGGCAGCACTAACGCTGGTGGCACTCCGACCAGCGGCGCAAACACAGGCTCGGGTGGGAGCAATAGCGGTGGCACTGGCGGGGGAACCGGTGGCGGAACAACCAGCGCGCCGACGAACCTGGTTGCGGTGGGCAGTTGGACGGACGGGACTGTTTCGCTCATCAACACCAGTACTAACCAGGTGTCCTCGACCGTAACCGTGGGCCAGGAGATCAACGGACTTGCGTTCGCCCCAAACGGGAGTTTGCTTTACGTGAGCGACTACACCAGTCAGTCTGTGTACGTGGTCGACACGAGCACTTCCAAGGTAGTGGCAAAGATCGCAGTCCAGGATCCGGGACCGATCGCAATCACGCCAGACGGCCGGTTCGCGTATGTGACGGACACGATGCATCTGGATTCGAAAGTAACCGTCATTGATACGAGCACCAATACGGTGGCGGCGACGGTGAAAGACGTGGGGACCTCTCCGGGGGCAATCGCGATACCGAACGCAACGCGTGGCTATGCTCTCGATACCGAGTTGGGATCTGTCTACGTGCTGAACCTGACGAACAATACGGTCGCGCAAACGATCGACACGGGCTGGGGCTATTCGATCGCGACCTCGCCGGACGGAAAATTTGTGTACGTTCCGGATCAGGCCGCGCAGGCGGTGAAGATCATCGACACAAGTTCAAACACTGTCGTTGGGTCGGTCGCGACTCCAGACCCACATGGTCTCGCAGAGACCCCGGACGGAAGCCAGTTGTGGGTTACGAACACTTCGCAGGGGAGCGTAACGGTAATTTCCACGTCTTCGAATACTGTGTTGAAAACCTTCAACAGCCTGGGTTCGCAGCCATGGGATGTGGCGTTTTCGCCCGACGGCAAGTATGGCTACGTTACGAACTCTGGTTCTTCCAATGTGAGCGTAGTACGTGTCGCAGACTACACTCAGACTTCGCCGATTCAAGTGGGCGCTCAACCACATTGGATCGCGAGCGGACGATCAAAATAAAAAGGGACATCGACGGGCGAAGCAAAGGGCAGGCGCGAACGCCTGCCCTTCGCGTTCCAGGGGAGTTACTCTCCGCCGAACCGGAAGCGCATGCCGGCGCGGAAGTTCGCTTTCAGCGCCGGATACCCAGCGACTTCCTCATAACGGCGATTGAGGACGTTATCCACGTTCGCATAGAAGGTTACGAAACTATTCAGCGCGTACCAGGTCCCGACGTTCACAAGCGCGTATCCGGCCGTGTGGTCCACGGGAGGAACGGCACCAAAGAGAAAGTCGGAGTCCGGGCGGCGTCCGATGAAACTGCCGCCGATGTTGCCACCCCACCGCTTACCGAAATAGTTCAGCAGCAGCGAACCTGCATGCTTCGGGCGACGGAGCAACGGGCGCCCAGCGGCGTTGATGGGATCAAAGGCAAGTGGAGCGGAAAGAATCTGCGTGGAATTGTGAGTGTAAGAAGCGTCGAGGCGAATCGCATTGCGCCAGCGCGCGTGGAACCCGACTTCAGCGCCATGAGCCATGGTGCGGTTCAGGTTCACGTACTGGCTTTCCAGCGGAGAAAGCGAGCTTAGCGTAACCAGGTTGCGGAAACGGTTGTTGAAATAAGTGGCGCTCAGTGAATATTTTCCGGCATAGAACGACTGCTCGAAACCGGTTTCGAACGAGCGGTTCTCCTCCGGCCTGAGATTGGGGTTGGGAATGATTCCGAACGCGCCCACACCGAACGATTCTTCGAAGGTAGGTTCCTTGAAGGCTTCCGCATAGGTGAAGCGAAAGCGAGTCCCCGAGAAGATCTCGTTCCCGCGCAGTGCGAGTAAGGAAAGCGAAATGCGCGGTACCGCGCGGTTGCCGAAGCTCTCGTTATGGAGGACGCGAACCCCTGCCGTGGCAGTGAGTCGTTTCCAAACGGCTATCTGCTCGACGTATCCGGCATGGTTGCGGCGCAGGCCGTGAATCTTCGCGGCAAAACCACTGAAGTCTTCATCCACCGATCCGGTTTCGTTCTCGAAGTCATAACCGAACGTGGTGCGAAGTGAGCCGACAGGTGACCATTCTCCCTGGTAGCCGAATCCCGCGCGGTTCTGGTGGTCACGCTGGTAGAAGGGGCAGTCGAGAAAGTACGGGAAATCGCAACCGCGGTCGGCGGAGGGATCGTTGTTGTAGCGCTTCTGGTTGTGTTCGTATCCGGTGAAACGATGACGCCAGTTGGCGCTGGGGGTGATGGTTAAGTCGAGCGAGGAAAGAAAGTTGTTGTCGCGGGCGAAGCCGTCGAGGTCCGGTGGGAGAAGGGCTTGTCCGCCGTAAACCCAGGCGTTCGGAACGCCAACGCGGGCATTGTCGTGCCGAGCGCGTAGGCGGAGAGAAACTTTCGGATGAAGTGTGACGCCGATGTTTCCGCCCTGTGCAGAGAGAGAGTAGGCGTCGTTGGGGCCCTGGCCTGCGCTGTTGGTCTGCTCACCGAAGAGGTTGTAGTCGAAGCGATGGATCGCGCCTGCAAGCGAGGCGTAGCCGCGTGCGGAATCGAAGGTTCCGCCTTCGGCGCCGAAGCGAAGTTCGGGGGTGCGCGTGGTGCCTTGCGCGCTGAACACTTGTACGACGCTGGTCATGGCGTCGGAACCGTAGAGGGTACTCTGGGCTCCGCGCATGAATTCCACGCGATCGGCGCCAATCAACGAAGTGGTCCCGAAATTGAATTGTCCTCCGACTTCATTGACGGGAACACCATCGACGATCACCTTGTTAAAGCGAGATTCGCCGCCGCGCACAAAGAGTGCGGTGAGCCCGCCTCGGCGTCCGGAGGCGTTGAGCACGGCGCCGGGAAGAACCCGAAGTGAGTCGCTGAGCGCGATGGGCTGCTGGTTCTCCAGTTCGAGCGGCGTCAGAGTGCTTACATCGGCGCCGGAGACAGCGGTCTCGATCGGAACGCCGGTCGCTGTCACCTGGACCGTTTGCGATGGGCCGGCGATCTGAAGCTCAAAGGCAGCTTGGCTTGATTCGGGAACAGAGACGCTGCTGCTGGCACGCGCAAAACCGGGCGCGAGGGCTTCAATGTTGTACTTACCCTCTGGGAGATCGACGACAGTCTCTCCCTGAGTTCCGGTAACCGTCGAAATGGTCGCCGTGCGCGACGCGGCTGGAAAGATACGGACGCGGGCATTCCCCACAGGCTGGTGATCGGGACTGGCGACCTTAATGGTCACTTCATGGGCAAAGGAATGTGTCGAAAGCAGAAGTAAAAAGAAAATCAGGCGTGGACGCACGGGCGTTCCTCCTTTTCACGCGAAAGGGGTTTACGGAAGGTTCACGCCGGTCTCCTGGCTTGCGACGGCTACTCTCGAACGGCCTTCCCACGAAACGCAGTGGCCGAACGACAAAACGAAGTCGCTAACAGTTGCGCGGCAGCGCGGGTATTGCACCCGCTTCCCGAACACGCGAACCAAAGATTGGCAAAGAACAAGTTGCAGCTTTGACTGTAATCGGGCGCTGGTTTGAGTGTCAATCCAAAGAAGATGCTTTGCTTTGAACCGTTACGCGCGGGTGTTGGAGTGGGGAAGCTGCGCTTCGGCATACTCACGGACGCGGTCAAGCGCCGCCTGCATCTCTGCGTGTAGCTGCTGAGCCTGTTCGGAGCTGGTGTCCTTCGGCACATGGATGAGGCGGCCAATCCGAAGATGAGCACGCGAAAACGGCTTAGGGATAACGAAACGGTCCCACGACTTCAAGACCCAACCCTTTTCGATAGCCGTGTAAAAGGGCATGATCGGCGCCTTGGTGTTCCGGGCGAGCAGAACCGGTCCCGGCTTAGCGACATAACGGGGTCCACGGGGACCATCAATTGTGAATCCCACGCTACGGCCTTCTTCGATTTCCGTGTGCAACCCGAGGAGCGCACGGACGGCGTTGCGACTGCTGGATCCCCGAACGGCCTTATAGCCGAGCTTCTCGATGATTCGCGCGATGTATTCGCCGTCGAAACTACTGGAGGTGATCACCGAGATACCACGATTTCGATAAAACCACGTTGAGGAGAAGACAGCGCGGTGCCAAAAAACGTATATTGTTCTCTCGGGTGAGATGGTGGCCGGGCCTCCCTCTTCGATACTGGATTGCCAACGCAACGTAGGCCCAATCAAGCGCATGCTGAGATAGCCGACCCAGGTAACCAGCCAAATGGAAAAACGCTGCTTCAGGGTAAATCCCTGTGGGGCAGGCGGTTGCGGATCGACGGAGGCTGTCGTAGTGGCCACTGGGGAACATTTTACGTGAGCGGCGCGGCCCAGGTGACTTTCGGGTATGGAGTTACCTTGGTGCGTTGCGCGGTGTGGTAGGTGAAGGTTACTGTTTTGCTATGGCTGCAGAGATGAACACACTTCCAACCAGTCCATTTCCTCTGATGGACAGCAAGAACGAAGCGGATCGCCGGCGTGAGCCGCGGTTCGGAGCCGAAGGGGAGGTAGTCCTGCTTGCGAACGAAGGCGCGCATGAGAAAGAGATCCGGGCGCGGCTGATGGACTTCAGCCTGCACGGATTGCGCGTTCGCATCCCTCACGACTTACCGGAAGGTCAGCAAGTGCGTGTCTTCTTCTCGTGGGGAGAAGTTGACACACAGGTCGTTCGCACCTGTGCGGCAGGTAGCGGATACGACATCGGCCTCCAGTTGTTCTAGGTTCTCCTTTCCATCCTCCCCCGTTACACTTCTGTTGTGGCGCTGGTTTCCGTTCACAACCTGGTCAAGATCTTCGACGGGCGTACACGCGCGGTAGATGGCGTGTCACTCGACATCGAAGCCGGGGAGACACTCGGCCTTGTCGGCGAGTCGGGCTCAGGTAAGAGCACGCTCGGCAGATTGATCCTCCGGTTGATTGAGCCAACCTCCGGTTCAGTCTCGTTCGACGGAGTAGATGTGACTTCCGCCAATGCGAACGAGTTGAGAAAGCTCCGCCGCCAGATGCAGATCATTTTCCAGGACCCATTCGGTTCGCTCGATCCTCGTATGACCGTGGAACAGGTCGTATCGGAACCGTTCGTCGTTCACGAAAAGATGTCGCGTGAAGAGCGCAGGACCCGCGCGGGCGCGCTGATGAAAGCCGTGGGCCTGGACGCATCGGCGCTGCGGCGCTATCCCCATGAGTTCAGCGGAGGCCAGAGACAGCGCATCGGAATCGCTCGTGCGCTGGCATTGCGCCCGAAGTTCATCGTGGCGGACGAACCTGTATCGGCGCTGGATGTGAGCGTCGGAGCGCAGATCGTAAACCTGCTGAAGGATTTACAACGCGAGTTCGGACTGACGTATCTGTTTATTTCTCACTCGATGCCGGTAGTGAGATATCTAGCCACCCACATCGCCGTGATGTATCACGGCAAACTGGTGGAACTCGGCGATACTGAGCAGATCACGTCGGCCCCCCAGCACGACTACACCCGAACTTTGCTGAGAGCCACGCCCGAGATCGCCTGACCCCAAGCCAACAAGTCAGAGCCCTTCCATCATCACACCATCATGCGTTTCGCGGTGCTTACGGTGGTTCTGTGTTCGCTTTGGCTGATGCTGGGATGTACAGCGTGCAGCACACGCGACCGTTCGCCGGAAGAAATTCGCGAGAGAGCAGCCCAGGCTACAGAAACGGCGGCAGAAAACTCGAAGGCGATAGCACAGGGAATCAAAGAAGGCCTGCAGCGCTCAAGGATGGTGGACATCAACTCGGCCACGAAAGACGAGTTGAAGAAGCTGCCCGGTGTTACGGACGAGAAGGCGAACCGAATCATCGCCTCCCGCCCGTATGCAAACACTGATCAACTGGTGACGAAACGCGTCCTCACACAGGACGAATTCGACAAAGTCTCAGGACGCGTGACGGTAAAGAAATAGTTAGTGCTCGACGTTGAAGTAGATCTTCGTATTGGCGCGATACTGCAGCACTTTGTCGGCGTCGATTTCCATCTCGAATTCACTCACGCGCGCCCACTTGATGCCCTTCACGGTTTTAGCGGCTTCTTTTACGGCGTTTTCCGCAGCCTTGGCAAAGCTTTCCTTCGAGTAGCCGACGATTTCGATTACTTTCTGGACCATATGACTACCTCCTTGCAGCCGTTCAAGGTAGCACAGCCACTGGCAGCGCGAGAAATGACCTAAAACCCGTAGGCAGCTTTCGGAGTGACACGGGGCGGTTCCGAAGTACCCGCAAACGGAGCTACGGGCAGCGCCTGATCAAGCAGGAAGGCTTTAACCGCGGCGGAATATATCTTCGGCTGATCGTATCCGAACGCATGTCCGGCATCTGGCACGTACAGCAATATCGAATTCGGGAAAGTCGTTTTATATGAGTACGCCACGTCCCAGCGCACGTAATCGCAGCCGCCCCGCAGAATAAGCACCGGTGTGCGATTTCTCAAAAGCGCTGCGGAAATCGAATGCGGATGACGATCCATGTCAGCCGCGGTCATCGCGTTCACCCAAAATCCCATGCCCTTGATCGACTCGTCCGATGGCACGTGAGTCGGATCGCAAACCAAAAACGGCAGGCTTCGCTGCACGAACGCATCTAGCTGCGCATCCATCTCCTGGTCGGGCGCAATACGATTCGCAGCCATTGGATCGCTCTGGATCAACTTGCGTAGTCTGCGATACCGAGGATTGCCGTACAGATGCGAAAAGAACGCTTCGGCAGATTTGGTCATGGGAGCGTCGTCGTAGGTTGTTGAACGTATCTTGCCAGGCTCCAGCAGACCCGGGCCGGAGAAAATTGCCTTCGCGCAATGTTCCGGATGCAATGCCATGTAGTTTGCCGCTAGCGTCGCGCCCCATGAATCCCCGATGAGGATGAACTGCGGTGCGCCGATCTGCTGCCGTATGGCTTCGAGATCGCGAACGTGTCGATCTACCGAGTACTGGCGAGGATCGGCAAGCCTCGCCGAATGGCCGCTTCCGATTTGATCGTAAATGTACACGTCGAAACCAAGTTTCGCCAGATCGCGATAGAACCCGTCGGCTATGGCTGGATGATCCACCAGATACGCACCAGGGCCGCCATGCAGAAACACGAGTGGCGTCTGCTTTGCCGCTGATGCGGCCTTGAAATGTATGTATGCGATGCGCGACCCGGTGGGAAGATCCCAATATGCGATGCGCGACGGTGCATCGATAGCAGATGCCGCGATGCTCACAAGCAGCACAGCCGTAAGTACGCAAAGGCGCATGGCTTCTGCAGCAATATACGACCGCGAACTTGCTTCAGTTCGTTCCATTTCAGGAACAACAGCGACCGTCTTCTACCAGCCTTTGCGCTTCCGCAACTCCGTGATGTGTGCCACGTGATGCTTGCAGTGCCAGGCGTAGATGGCGAGGTTGAACTCGCAGCTGATTTCTCCGCGATCCGGATGCACCATCGTGCGCTGCCAGTCTTCCGGCTTGAACGCCTTCATCATGGCGACCCAGCGATGATGGAGAGCCTCCACCAGCTTCAACGAAACCTCCACCGGTTCCTTGCTGTCCGGCAGCTCGGCCCAGAGCTTCTCGTCGTATGGCTTGATGGTGGGCTTGTCTTCGGTGAGTGCGAGCCGGAAGCGGATGAAGCTGTTCATGTGGCTGTCGGCAAAATGATGGACCGTCTGACGCACAGTCCATCCGCCATCGCGATACGGTGTGTCGAGTTGTGTGTTGTTGAGTCTGGCCAACGCGGCACGAAGCTGCTGCGGCGCTTCGGCGATAACCTGGATCATGCCTGCGATCTGCGCTTGCGTGAAGGGGCCATCGTAATGAAACTTTCCAATCGGATAGCGCGGGTCGGAGGCGACAACGGGCGTGCTCATGCATCCATAAGAGCACAATCGCAGCTCTGTTGGAAAGATGAACCAAGGCGAGGAATTGTAGTTCTAAAGCACGTTCACTTACGCGATTCGTCGACGCTTATCGCAGTCGCCGCATTCGTTCTTGATGTGTTGCAGTTCGCGGCGAACACTTTCCTGGAACCCCCGGAAGGTCGGCCCAAGACTGGGAAACGCGTCTGAGCTGATCTGGGACCGTGCCCCTCGGTTGATCGATAACACGTTCTCTCGCGCCGGCTTCACCCGTGATTCGCGGCGTGCGTCGGCCACATCTTCCAGGGCCGAGTGCAACAGGCGCTCGTAGTCGTCCCAGTTATCGCTGTTGAGCATTGCCGGATTAAAGATCGGAAGCCGGTCGAGGTCAGAAGCGGCTAGATTGGAGCTGAAAGCGCGGTCGTGAGTCAGCGAGCGCGAGAGCCGATTGAGTGGAATCAGGACGTTCCTGTTGTGTCCAGAATCTGCGACGACGAATTGGATGGTTCCGCCCTCATGGTCAAGGACGACGTCATTAACACTTGCAATCTGCTTTCCGCTCTCACCGAAAAGACTAAAGCCCCTGATGTCCTCAGAGGAGTTGTGAAATCGATAATCGCGCAAAGTTGCAAGGTGCGACACAGTTTTGCGTATCCAGAAAGGCAGAAGCCCTCTTGTTCTGATGCCGCAGCATGAATTTCGGTTACATCAAGAGTTACGAACCGTAGATTTGCACTCAGATTGACCCTGTTTTCCCACGGCGCGTAATATCAAGGATTACCCTGCCGTACTCATTCGTCGTAATACAAAGGTCAGAATGGCTCACGAGTTACCGAAAGCGTATGAACCGGCGTCCATCGAAAAGCGCTGGGCCGATTACTGGGTCAAAGAAAACCTCTTTGCCGTGGACACACCGCCGCAAGGTGATGAGCGCAAAGTGTTTACGCTGCTCCTGCCCCCGCCCAACGTCACCGGCCGCCTCCACATGGGACACATGCTCAACCAGACGGAGATGGACATCATCATTCGCTGGCACCGCATGCTGGGCGATGTGACGTTATGGCTACCTGGCACCGATCACGCCGGTATTGCCACCCAGATGATGGTGGAACGCCAACTTGCGACAGAGGGCAAGAAACGCACCGACCTCGGCCGGGA
The DNA here is from genome assembly GCA_035561515.1 of Terriglobales bacterium. Classification (NCBI taxonomy): domain Bacteria; kingdom Pseudomonadati; phylum Acidobacteriota; class Terriglobia; order Terriglobales; species Terriglobales bacterium. The sequence goes on from DATMXP010000022.1 coordinate 23,896, forward strand.
GAAGTTCATCGAGCGGGTTTGGGAGTGGCGTGCCCATTACGGCGGCGCCATCCTCGACCAGATGAAACGGCTGGGCGCTTCGGTGGACTGGAAGCGCGAGTACTTCACCATGGACGAGAACCTTTCACGCGCCGTGCGTGAGGTGTTCGTTCGTCTCTATGAAGAAGGATTGATCTATCGCGGCAAGTACATCGTGAACTGGTGCCCGCGCTGCGTCACGGCCATCTCCGATCTTGAAGTGGTTCACGACGAAACCCCGGGAAAACTGTACGAGATCCGCTATCCGGTGAGCGGGATGGAAGACGAGTACATCACCGTCGCGACCACGCGTCCGGAGACGATGCTCGGCGATACCGCCATCGCGGTGAACCCGCGAGACGAGCGCTACAAGCATCTGCACGGCAAGATGGTCATGCTACCGCTGATGAACCGTGAGATCCCGATCATCCTCGACGAGTTGGCACAACCGGAGTTCGGAACTGGCGCGGTGAAGGTCACACCTGCGCACGATCCCAACGATTTTCAGGCTGGACTGCGTCACGACCTGCCGCAGATCAACATCATGGACGACCACGCGGTCCTGAACGAGAACGCAGGTCCGTACGCGGGCATCGACCGCCATGAAGCGCGTCATCGAGTGATTGCCGATCTCGAGAAGCAGGGCTACCTGGTCTCGATGAAGGACTACGTTGTCCCGCTCGGGAAATGCGATCGCTGCAAAACGATCGTAGAGCCTCGGCTTTCCACGCAGTGGTTCGTGGCAGTGAACAAGGAACCGGCGAACGGTGGCTTGAGCATGGCGAAGGCCGCCACCGATGTCGTGACCAGCGGCGCGATCAAGTTCACGCCGGAGAACTACAAGGCCATCTACCTGAACTGGATGGAGAACATCTACGACTGGTGCATCTCGCGCCAGTTGTGGTGGGGACATCGGATTCCGGCGTGGCACTGCGGCGAGTGTAAGGAAATTACGGTTGCCCGCGAGACGCCAACGGCCTGCCCGCACTGCAAGGGCACCAACCTTACGCAGGATCCCGATGTGCTCGACACGTGGTTCTCGTCGGCCCTGCTGCCGTTCACGACGTTGGGCTGGCCGGACAAGACGCCGGACCTGGAGAAGTTCTATCCGACGTCGCTGCTGATTACGGGCTTCGACATCCTCTTCTTCTGGGTCGCCCGCATGATCATGATGGGATGCCACTTCATGGCGCCGCCGCACCGGCCTATCGACGTCCCGAAAGGCGCAAGTGCGCTAGCGGAAGCTGCGCCGTATCGCGAGGTCTATATTCACGCGCTGGTGCGCGACGCCGAACGCCAGAAAATGTCGAAGACAAAGGGCAACGTGCTGGACCCGATCGAGGTCATCGAGAAGTACGGCACGGACGCGACGCGGTTCACTCTCGCGTCGATGGCATCGCCGGGAACGGACATTGCGTTTAATCCCGATCGCACGGAAGGCTACCGTGCGTTTGCCAACAAGATATGGAATGCCGCGCGCTTCATGTTCATGAATGTGGATCGGGCGCATCAGGCCGGCGTTTGGTCGCTAAGCGAGTTGGATCGCGATATTGCCGAGAACGGGGTTCCGGGATTTGAGGCACAATCGCTGGAAGACCGCTGGATTCTTTCGCGCTTCAACCAGGTTGCGAAGCAGGTAAATGAGTCGCTGGAGACCTACCGCTTCCACGAAGCGTCGAATGCCGTGTACTCGTTCTTCTGGGGCGAGTTCTGCGACTGGTATCTAGAGTTGATCAAGTCGCGGTTGCAGTTTGAAGGCGAGTTTGAAAAATCGGCGTCAAAGCGCGCAACTTCGAACCTCGTTGCGCTGTTTGAAGCATCGTTAAGATTGCTGTCACCCTTCATGCCGTTCATCACCGAGGAGATCTGGCACGCGGTGTACGACGGAAATCCGCCGCTGAAATCGATTGCCTTGGCGCGGTATCCACGCGTTAGCGACCGGCAGGTGGACACGCATGCCGAGACGGAGATGGCGATCCTGCAGGACCTCATCGTTGCCGTGCGAAATATCCGGGCAGAGCTGAAGATCGAGCCGCGTGCCAAGGCGCCCATTCAGATTCATGCCGATGCGGCGATGCAGAAGATTTTTGCCGAGAACGCGAATGCCATCGAGCGTCTGGCGAACGTCGAGACCTTCGAGTTCACCGAGCACTCACTGGCGAAAGAGGCCGGAGCGCGTTCGACGGCGCGCTTTGACGTGAAGGTTATCTTCGAGCGCAAGATCGATGTGGCGGTCGAACGTGAGCGGTTGGCGAAGGAACGCGAGAAGATTGAAAAAGAGATGGGCAACGCCGAGCGGCAGTTGGGGAACGAAGGTTTCCTGTCCAAGGCCCCGGCGAAGGTGGTTGAAGGACTGAAACGGCGCCTGGAAGAGTTAAAGCTGTTAAAGGAAAAGAACCAGGCAGGCTTGGACGAGTTGAACGGAAAGTAGCTGCGCCTTAAGACGCGGCCACATGGTTGACGATGGATTGGAATAGCAGACGGATCACCAGCATTCTTGAGAATGCGTTGCTGGAAGATAAGGCAACGAACGACGCGACGACGAAGGCCTGCATCGAGCCCAAACAGCTTGGGCTGGCGATCATCCGCACGAAGCAGGATTGCGTGCTGGCCGGACTGGGAGCCATCACGCGCATCTTCGAGGTGTTTGCAGCGCTGGATCGCAGCGTGGAAGGCCATCCGAATGTGATCAGCCATCCGGAAGTCTTCGACGGCGTGAAGTTGGCAAAGGGCGCGGTCGTGGCGACGATCCGGCACAATGCCCGAGTGATCCTGTCGTGCGAGCGGGTCATCCTGAACCTGCTGCAACGCCTGAGCGGAACGGCCACGACAACGAGAAGGTTCGTGGACGCGATCGCCGGAACAAAGGCGAAGATTCTTGATACGCGAAAGACAGTCGCCGGGTTGCGGGTGCTCGATAAGTATGCGGTGCGTTGCGGCGGGGGCCAGAACCACCGTTTGGATTTGTCCGACGGAATCCTGATTAAGAACAACCACATCGCGCTCGCCGGTGGAATTCGTCCCGCACTGGAGCGAGTGCTCAGGAACCGCGAGGGTCACCAGATCATCGAGATCGAAGTGCGCAGCCTGCGCGAACTCGATGAGGCGTTGGAGTTAGGTGCGGAAGCCATCCTGCTCGACAACATGGCGCCGGAGATGGTGAGGCAGGCGGTCGAACGTGTACAGGGACGCCCCAAGCGCATGCCAATGGAATGCTCCGGCGGTATTCGCCTGGAGAACGTGCGCGCGTACGCCGAGACCGGAGTGGACTTCATCTCCGTTGGCGCCCTGACGCATTCGCCCATTGCCGTGGATATGAACTTGAGGGTGGAGCCGGCCTAACCGGTTCCGTCTTTCCGCTAAGAAACGATGTCAAGGGGGTCAAGCGCTCCCTTTCCCTGTAAGTCTCTGATTCGGCGGCAAATATAAATTTCAGAATGTTGGCATGGTGCCCCTAACCAAATTGCTATTCTGAATTTGTAGATGGTTTTCGTTCTTTGTCATTCTGACCCTGAAGCTAAAACGTAACGTAGTGAAGCGGAAGGGGAAGAATCCCTGGGAGAGCTTTTGCCGACGGCCGACAACCGAAAAACGACAACCAGATACAACATCTTGTACCCACAGCTAAGTTCTTTGTTATCAAATCTGTACGATAACTGGCTGTAAAATCAGCAACTTATAAGTGCTTTTCATAGTCCGTCGTGCAAGTGCTTTGTTTTCTTAATGGGAGGGGGTAGGGGGTAGCCCCTGCGGTGAAACTCGCCAGATACGACAGCTTGTGGTCAGGGAGTGGTGGAATGGTTGTTTTTTACTTCACCGACTCGGCTTGCTCGTGCGCGTGATAGCTAGACCGGACTAGGGGTCCAGATTCCACGTGACGGAAGCCCATCTTCAACGCTTCTTCCTTCAGGAACGAGAATTCCTGCGGGGTGTAGTAGCGGATCATCGGTAACTGATTCTTTGACGGGCGCAGATACTGGCCGACGGTCAGGATGTCGACATTGCGCTCGGCCATTTGGCGGAAACAATCGAGCAACTCCGAAATCTCTTCACCCAGGCCGACCATCACGCCGGTCTTGGTGATCGTCTTCGGGTCGATCTCCTTGGCGTTTGAGAGCAGCTCCATGGAGCGCTTGAAGTTGGCGCCGGAACGCGCGGACCGGTAGAGGCGTGGCACGGTCTCGGTGTTGTGATTCAGGATGTCCGGCTTGGCTTCGAGAACGATCTCGAGGCAGTCGCGGCGTCCCTGGAAGTCTGGGATCAGAACCTCGACATGGCAACCGGGCACGCGGCGCTTGATCTCGCGAATGGTTTCCGCAAAGATTTTTGCTCCACCGATGTTGTCATCGTCGCGGTTCACACTGGTAACGACGGCATGCTTCAGTCCGAGGGTGGCGACTGCTTCTCCAACCCGGCGAGGTTCGTCCAAGTCGATGGCCTCGGGACGTCCTTTGGGAACGGCGCAGAAACCGCAACGACGGGTGCAGACGTCGCCCAGCAACATGAAGGTGGCGGTTTTGTGATTCCAGCATTCGCCGATGTTCGGACACTGGGCCGATTCACAGACGGTATGCAGGCCCAAGCCACGTGCGAGCTTCTTCAGGTCGTGGTAGTTGTCGCCCATGGGTGCGCGCACCTTCATCCACTCAGGCTTCGGGACGCGTGGTTTGGGGCCGACTTCGATCTGGATGAGATCCGTGGACATGGGTAAACGTCTATTTTACAGGATGCTCCGACCGGGGCCGGGGACTCCGTTTTTCGGAAACACTGAAACCTGAACGGAAATGCTGCGAGAGGCTGTTTTGGTGGTAACCTCGCTTTCCGCGAGGAGGTGAACCATGGCCGAACCTAACCCCTGCATTAATGTACTGGCTATCGATGGCGGTGGAATCCGGGGAATCATCCCGGCAACCATACTGGCGGAACTCGAGAAGCGCCTGGGCAAGCCCATCCACGAGATGTTCGACCTGATCGCCGGTACTTCGACGGGCGGCATTATCGCGGTCGCGATCGGCTCCGGCGCGAACACAGGCGAGCCGTATCACCCGGCCGACCTGGTGCGGTTGTACGTCGAGAACGGTCCGGAAATCTTTCGCAAAAGCTGGATCACGGACGCACGAAAATGGGTCCGGCCGAAGTACTCGCCGGACGCGCTGGAAAGAATTCTGCTGAAGTTTTTCGGCGACACTGAATTGGCGTCTGCCAGGGTGCCGCTGCTTATTGGCAGCTACGACATTGAGGGCCAGATCCCGTTCTTCTTCAAGAGCCAGCGCATTCCGAAGGATCCGAACTACAACTGGAAACTCAGGGAGGTAGCACGGGCGACGTCGGCGGCTCCAACGTTCTTCCCTCCGGTGAAACTAAGCAACGAGTACCACGAGTCGTACACGCTCGTGGATGGCGGAGTGTGCATCAACAACCCTGCGGTGGCGGCTTTCGCCGAGGCACATCACATTTATGGAGATGGCGATTATTTGATTGTGTCGATCGGGACCGGCGACCGGCAGGACAACCTCAAATTTTCCGCCGTCAAAAACTGGGGAATGATGCAGTGGGCACGCCAGATCACGTCGGTCTTCATGGACAGCGTGTCGGAAACGGCGGACCAGGAACTCTACTTTCTGCTGGGCAGGGAGAGGCAGTTCCGTTTCCAGGCAAAGCTCAAAAACTCGTCGAACGAGATGGACTGCGTTACACCGGAGAACATGCAACACCTGAAAGAAGATGCGCAGGCTTGCCTGAGCGACAACGCGAAACGGTTCGACCAGCTTTGCGAATTGTTGAAGTCGCGGCCTCGTCCGGCAACAAAGGGAAGCTTCGCTAGCGCCTAGAGCGTGTGCAGGTAGGCGACGATGGCGTCGATCTGCTGGTCGTTCAGCACGCGGTCGAAGCCGGGCATATTGGCGCGACCCATCTTGATGGTGTCTTTCACGCGGCCATCGGTGGCTGGAGTTCCGCTGGGCAGTTCGCGCCTGTTCATGATGCCCATCAGCGGAGGCGCACCGTTGGCTCCGTTCTGATGGCAGATGCCGCAGTTCTGGTCGTAGAGTTCCTTTCCGTTGAGTGAGGCGGATTGGGAAGGAACAGAAGCGTTCGGGTCAGGTTTCTGCTGCGGACGCTGCTGTATCTCACGCTGCCGCGCCTCGGCCTCTTCCGGACTATGCCCGCCCGGATTGGTGTGGCTGGTGTTGCAACCGGTAAATGCCAGAATGCAGAAGAAAGCCGGTAAAAACAGTTTGCGCATGCTCAAGCAGTCCTAACCGTCAAAGGAAATATAGAATACAGGAACCGATGGCGGTGTTACTCAAGCGAGTTTATGAAGCGGCTTCGTCGCGCGATGGGTTTCGCGTGCTCGTAGACCGATTGTGGCCTCGCGGGATGACCAAGGAAGCCGCGAAAGTGGATCTGTGGCTGAAAGATATCGCGCCTTCGGATGAGTTGCGCAAGTGGTACCACTCGCGTCCAACGCAGTGGCCAAAGTTCCGTGAGAGATATCTCGAGGAATTATCGGAACCAGCGGCGCTGGCGGCGGTTGAACAGTTGCACGCAATCGCGGCGAAGAAGAAAGCCATTACTCTGCTGTTTGGATCCAAGAATCTGGAACGGAACAACGCCGTGGTCCTGAAAGAGCTGTTGGATGGAATGAAAAAACCGCCACATTCCACGGGAGGAGCGGCGGCGGCAAAAGTGGCACGGCAGGTAAGAGCAAGATGATCCTTCGCCCCCTCGATCAGGACGGTGGTTACATCGAGAACGCGCAGACCGCGCAAGTGGCGCGCATGGCTGCGACTTTCCGCACGGACGACAATATGGTCCCCGCGTGGATGGTCGTTGCGCAGACCCAAGGCGCGAACGCGTCGCGGTACCTTCTCGTCGGGCAACCGGATCACGCACTGCTAGCCGGACAACTTGCGGCAGCGTTCGAGGCGGGTTTTCTACCCGAGATTACCGAGCAGGTATCGCAGGGGATCGCGGTTCACGACAACGGCTGGGCGCAGTTTCCATTCGAGCGGGATCTTGCGATGGAACCTCCGGTGGATGCGAATGGGCGTCCAAAAAGCTTCCTGCAAGTGACTGTGCATGATTCGCTTTCAGCGTGGAGAGAGTCGATCGAAGCGGGGCGAGAGGTGGGCCCGCTGGCCGAGTACATGGTGAGCGGCCATTTCTATCGGCTCGGGAAAGTCCGACTGCAAATGAAAGTCGATTCGCCGGAAGACACCGAGCACGTGCAACAGTTCGTCCACGAAGAAGAGAACCGGCAAAAGAAGCTCGCTTCGAAGACGTCCCTGTCGCATGAGGAGCTCGACAGGTATGTTGACCTGCTTCAGTTCTGCGACACGCTGTCGTTGTACCTATGCTGCGGGTCGACGGCGGCAACGGAATTTCCGCAGGAGTTTGGTGGACGGAAGCTGCGAATAAGGCACGAAGATGGTGTCTACGTTACTGAACCCTCCGTTTTCGGAGGCGTACCACACCGGTTCTCGATACCGGTACGAGTTTATCCATCGAATGAAGGCGAAGGACGAACCAGGATTGGGTTCCACATAAAGTAAGCAGGTTCGTCTCTGGGACTTACTTCTTTCCGCCTTCTTCCACAATCGAAGTGACGATCTTGTCGATCGTTTCCAGCGCCCGCTTGCTGGGAAGATTGTGGTTGTTCACCATGATGGCGAATGCGACTTTATCGCCACTAAGGGTCGTCGCGTAACCCGACAGTGAATTGACATGGCCGAGAGAGCCGGTCTTCGCCTGTACCCGTCCTTGTGCGGACGTGCTGCGGAAGCGTTCGGAAAGCGAGCCGTCGAGTCCGGCGACAGGAAGCGTGTCCTGGAACTTTGGTCCCCACGACTGCGTGTCGGCGTACTGGAGCAAGCGTACGAGCGCATGCGGGGTAGCGAGATTCTGGCGAGAAAGGCCCGAGCCGTCGAAGAAGATGTACTCATCGGAGTGGACGCCGGCCTGGAGCAGGAATCCGCGGACCACTTCGAGACCCGCCTGGATGGTGCCACTGGCGCCCTTCTCACGACCGAGCAGCCGGAGCATCAGTTCGGCATGAAGGTTCTGCGAGACCTTGTTGATGATCTTGAGGTCCTGCATCATCGGCTGCGATTCGTAGCTGGCCAAAACGACACGGCTGTTCGGATTCGGCGGCTTGGGACGTGAATCGTTCTCGCCGCCGCCCGCAGGCGCGACAGTCGTGATACTGAACGTGGACAGCGAGGCGAGCTCGGTGTGCTTGGTGCGATTGCCGCCGTAGACCACGACGCCGCGACGCTCAAGCAAGGAGCGGAACACCTGCGCCGCAAAGGCGGCGGGGTCTTCAATCGCGAGCGCTTCGTTGGCGCCGGTATCGTCAACGGGGATGTTGCCGAACAGCGTCAACTGATTGGATCCGGGTTCACGGGTGATGTAAATGCGGCGCGGGCCGGTGCCGGCAGGAGTCGTCATGATGCGGTTGTCGACCCGGTAGTACTCGGCGAAGGGGGCGATCTGGACGAAGGCTTTGTCGCCAGGACGATCGGCCGGATAGATGCTGACGTAGACAACGTTGTCGTTGACGGTCAGCGCGGAAACAGGCGCACCCCATTCCCATACCATGTCGTCTTGTGCCCAGCCTTCACCGTACCGCTCGAAGGCGTAATAGCTGTCGTCGCCAACGATATCGCCGTCGATAAATTTCAAGCCACGCGCGACAACCTGATCGGCGAGATCTTCCAGGACTTTGAGGGCAGGCTCTTTCCGTTCCGTGCGAAGGAAGTAAGGAATGGTCCGCCCGGAGATGTTGGGATCGCCGCGTCCCACGACGAACAGGTCGCCGTTGAGGCGTCCATAGCGATCGATGCCACCATTCGTCTCGATGGTGGTGTTGAACTTGTAATCGGGACCAATCAGCGCTAGTGCCGCGGCAGTCGTGAAGAGCTTGGTGTTGGAAGCGGGGGTGAAGAGCTTATCGGAATTGAGCGAGTAGAGGACGGTCCCCTCTTTCAGCGATACGACTTCGATACCCCAGAATCCCCGGGCGACGTCAGGCTCGGTGACCAGGCGGTCGATCTGCTGAGTAAGGATCTGGCGATTCGGTTTCGGCGGCTTGGATTTTGCGGATTCCGCAGAGACAGAAATCGACGTCAGGAGGAGGACTACTAGCGCGAGACGAATACGAGCACTGCGCATGGAAGTAGCTGAATTTTAGCATCGTTTGCAGGTGAAAGTCCGTGCTTTCGGGCAGTGTAACCTTTCGTAACAGGGGCTGTGAGGAGGGTACAATCCGGGGCATGCGACAGGTTTTCCAGTGGCAATTGGGCTCGCGGTCGTTGGAATTGGGACGGCGCACGCTAGTGATGGGCATCGTGAATGTGACGCCGGATTCGTTTTCCGACGGTGGGCAGTTTTTCGATCGCAACCTGGCAGTGGAGCACGGGTTGCGGCTGATGGAGGACGGCGCCGATATCCTGGACGTCGGGGGAGAATCGACCAGACCTGGAGCGGGCGTGCAGGGGTCTGAGCGAAAGCCGTCGGTGAGCGCCGGGGATGAGTTGGCGCGGGTCGTCCCGGTGATTGAGGAGTTGAAGCGACGGCGTCCGGAGTCGGTCATTTCGGTCGACACCTACAAGGCGGCAGTTGCAACGAAGGCAGTACAGGGCGGGGCGGAGATCGTGAATGACGTCAGCGGCTTTCTTTGGGATCAGGAGATGGCGGCTACCTGTGCGGGGCTTTCCTGCGGCGTGGTTCTGATGCATATGCGCGGACTACCGGAGACGTGGAGGTCGCTGCCGAGACTGGACGACCCGATCGGCCTGGTGCAGCGCGAACTGAAGGAAAGGGCCGATGCGGCTGTAGCTGCAGGTGTCGTGCGCGAGAGGATCGTGATTGATCCAGGGTTTGGCTTTGGCAAGAACTATGAAGAAAACTATCCGCTGCTGTCCGGTATGGATGAGCTGGCGGGATTGGGTTTGCCGATCATGGCAGGAACGTCGCGGAAGTCGTTCGTGGGACGCGCCATGGGAAGTGACGCTCCGCCGTCGGAGCGTTTGCATGGAAGCCTGGCGGCTATGGCGCTAAGCATCGTGAAGGGGGCGCACATCGTGAGGGTGCACGATGTGAAGCAGTCGGTGGAAGCGGCACGGGTGGTGGACGCGATTCTGCAAAACGAATTGGCTGCATCCAAATAATGCATGCAGCTCACGTCGGAGAACTCGCCTTTCCCGATGCGCCTCTGCTGTAGACTTTTGTATGGGACGAAACGGGGCATTCGTATATCCGATGAAAGCTTTATTTCTGGAAAACATAAGCGGCGTTGCAGCCGCGGCATTCAAGTCCAACGGTTTTGAAGTCGAAACGCTCACGGCTGCACTCGATGAGCAGGCACTCGCCGGTCGTGTGCGAGACGTAGTGGTGCTGGGCGTGCGCTCGAAGTCGCAGGTGACCGCACGCGTGCTTGAGGCTGCGCCTAACCTGCTTGCCGTCGGCGCGTTCTGCATTGGCACGGACAAGATCAGCCTCCCGGCATGTAACGAACGGGGTGTGGCCGTATTCAACGATCCGCATTCGAACAGCCGGTCCGTGGCGGAACTGGCGCTGGGCGAGATCATCATGTTGTCGAGGCGCGTGTTTGCAGCTTCGACGGAATTGCATCGGGGCAACTGGAAAAAGACGGCAGCGGGTTCACACGAAGTCCGTGGATTGACGCTGGGAATTATCGGATACGGCAAGATCGGGTCACAGCTTTCCGACTTGGCGGAAGCTCTCGGCATGAGAGTGGTGTTCACCGATGTTGCCGATGTGCTAGCCCGCGGCAATGCGAAGCGAGTGTCCCTGGAAGAATTGCTTGAGACGGCGGACATCGTGACCTTGCACGTGGACGGGCGCACGTCGAACAAGACTTACTTCGGTGCCGACAAGATCGCGATGATGAAAGAAGGCGCCAGCCTGCTGAACTTGAGTCGCGGATCGGTGGTGGACATTGAGGCGCTGGCGGCAGCGTTGAAGAGCGGGAAGCTATCCGGCGCGGCGGTTGATGTGTTTCCGCAGGAACCGGAGAACTCGCAGCCATTCAAAAGCGCGTTGCAGGAGATTCCGAACGTGATCCTGACACCGCACGTGGGTGGCTCGACGGAAGAGGCGCAGGAAAACATTGGAAGCTTCGTATCGTCGCGGCTGATCGACTATGTGCGCACCGGGAATACGACTTTAAGCGTGAACTTCCCTCACTGTCAGCTTGAGTCAGCGCCCGGCAACCACCGGCTCATGCACCTCCACACCAACATGCCGGGCATGCTGTTGCACATCAACGAGGTGCTGGCGAAGCGGGGGATCAATATCGAACGCCAGGTGCTCGATACGCGGGGTCAACTCGGGTACGCTATCTACGACATCAATCGCGAATTCGACCACGCGATCCTCGATGAGCTACGGCGCATTCCGAACACGGTTCGCGTGCGAATTTCTGAAACGGTGGAGCAGACGATGTCATCTGTTTCGGCATGAGCAATCGTCCAACCGAAAAAGAATATTCCGGGTATTACGGTAAGTACGTCGCCTACGTGCCCGAAGAAGATGTGCTTGGCGCATTGGAAGCATCCGGCAAATACACGCAGGAGTTGCTGGCGGCCTTCACAGAGCAACAGGCCGGACGGCTTCGTGGCACGACACACTGGACCTTAAAGCAAACGGTAGGCCATCTATGCGACGGTGAACGTATCTTTGCGTATCGAGCGATGCGTATCGCACGCGGTGATAAGACGCCGCTGCCGGGATTTGAACAGGACGACTACATCGCAACAGGTAATTTCAATGAACGAACCTGGCAAAACCTGCTTGCGGAGTATGCGGCCGTGCGAACCTCCACGATCGAAATGGCGAGAGGATTTACACCGGAAATGATGCAGCAGGTCGGAACGGCGAGTGACAGTACTGTAAGTGCGAGGGCGCTGCTCTACGTCATCGTTGGCCACGAACGACGCCACGTCGAGGCACTGAAGCAGCACGCGAAGTAATCACTTCCACTGGTTGGCGAAATCAGCGAGCACCTGGAAATACATGGGTCCGGCAACGAACATCACGTCGTTATGCCGGGCGCGCTCGATTGGAACGAAGCGTTTCGGTTCGTTCGCGGCGCGGAACACTTTCTCTCCATGCCAAAACGAGATCACCTCGTCATTGCGACCATGGATGATCAGCACCGGAACGTGAACTTTCCTGATGGTCCGAACGTTGTTGAACTTGTCCCATGGCAGAAGCGGAACGCGGGTAAGCACCCGGAACGCGCTGGTGAATGGCGCTTCGGCGATCAAGGCCCGTACGGGGCGATTGGCAGCGAGATGAATGGCCGGCGCGCATCCTACTGAGCGGCCCATCGCGATTACGTGATCCGGTGAAACGCCCAGTTTGCGGGTCAGGAAGTCGTAAGCGGCTTCGGCATCTTCGTAGACTGCTTTTTCGCTGGGACGCCCGGTGCTGGTGCCATACCCGCGATAATCGTAGGCAAAGACGGAGAAACCTGCTTCGCGAAAGAGTTGCATGAGAGGCAGATCGTCGCCGATGTCCTCGGCGTTCCCGTGCGAAAAGAGCAGTGTGAAGCGAGCCTTTGAGTTGGGCAGGTAGAGAGCTGAGATCCGTTCTCCACCGGAGATGATGTGCATGAAATGTCCGGGTTCCGGCAGGCGCGACAGGTTTGCGCTGAGGCCTTCGTCGGCGTAACTGGATGGCTGCGGCTGGAAGATTAGGCGGTCAGAGATCAGAGCCAGACCGACGAGGGCTGCGTAGAGCGTGCAGATCAAAACCAAGACCACAGTCAGTACCCGTTTCATTGGCGGCCATTTTGTCACGGAATGCAGACAGAGTCTGTGCTTTCCGGGACAACTCCGGAGTACTGCTAGAATGAAAAAGCGATGATCCTTCCCTTCGTTCGCGAACTCTTCGCGGACGTGGAAAACTTACCAGCTTTTTCGCGTGTTGCCACCCACCTGAAAGCGGCCACGGGGCGTATACGTGTTTCCGGGCTAACTCCCCCAGCGCAATTGCTCGTCAGCAGCCTGTTCCCGCACGCCCTGAACCGGCCCGTGATCCTGATTGTTGCGGATAACAAAACCGCCGAATTGATGCTGCCGCAGGTGCAAGCGTTCTGCGAACTATCGGGGACGGTGTCGCCGGATGCCGTGGTGCTGCTGCCGGCGTATGACGTGTTGCCGTTCGAGAACATGTCGCCGCACCCGGAGATACAGGAAGCCCGTGCCAGGGCGTTGTGGAAGGTGACTACCGGGGCGGCGCGCATCGTGATTATTCCGGCAGGCGCGGCGCTGATGAAACTGCATGCGCCGGAGTTCTACTTCGACTCGGCGCAGGTGTTTCGCCGTGGCGAGACGGTGGACGTCGACAAGTTGGTCGCACATCTGAATACGGTCGGGTACACGAAGACCGACGTAGTCGAGATGCCCGGCGAGTACGCGTTGCGCGGGGGAATCCTTGATGTGTATCCGCCGGAAGCTGACCGGCCGTTGCGCGTGGAGTTTTTCGGCGATGAGGTGGAGTCGGTAAGGAAGTTCGATCCGGGAACGCAAAGGTCATCCACCGAGGTGGATGAAGTTCAACTGTTGCCGCTCACTGATACGCCGGTTCGTGAAGACACGCTGGCGATGATCGGGGCTCGGCTTTCCGGGGAGCGACTGGGCGGGTCAGAAGAAGATATTGAAGAGGCGATCCGGTCAACAGGCGTGGCGGTCTTTCCCGGGTGGGAACTGTATTCACCGGTGGCCGGAGCGGGACAAAGTATTTTCGACCTGATGGGGAATGCGGCAGTGGTTCTGAGCGAACCGACGGCCATTAAGGCGGAACTCGATCACTGGTGGGAGAGAGTGAATGCCGCGCATGAACGCAGCGGGGTTGGGAGCCTGGTGCGTCCGGAAGACCTGTACACGCCTCCGGATGATTGGTGGAACACGCTTGGGGATATGCCAGCGGCCGACCTCGAGCAACTTGGGATTGCGTCGTTTGAGACGGAGGAAGTCGCGTTTGGCTCGCGTCCGACGACGAAGTTCCATGGCTCGATCCCGGGAGTAGTGGAGGAAGTCAGGAAGCTGACGGGCGAGAACCAACGCGTCATGTTCGCAGCGGGTAGCACCGGCGAAGTCGAGCGATTGGCGGAAGTGTTTACCGAGTACGGTGTGACGTTCCGACTGGGATCGCGAACGCCGCGTCCGGGAGAAACGTTCATCGACGATGCGGCTTACCTGGCCGGCGAAGAAGTTTCCACGATCATCGTGAAGGCATTCGTGCCAGATGGCCTGGTGCTTCCGGAAGCGCGGCTGGTGATTTTCGGAACGTACGACCTGTTCGACGAGTCAGAAGTGGCGGCGGCCCGTCCGCTGAAACAGAAGTCGAAGACGTCGGCGTTTGTCAGCGACTTCCGTGATCTCGCCATCGGCGATTACGTGGTGCACGTGGAGCACGGCATTGGCCAGTACCAGGGACTGAAGGAAATCCCTCAGGCGGATGGCTCAAAAGCTGAGTTCATGGTGCTTGAGTACGCCGAAGGGGCGCGACTCTATGTCCCGCTTACACGCCTGGACCTGGTGCAGAAGTACAGGTCGGCAGAAGGTGCGCGTCCGGTACTGAACCGGCTCGGTACCGCGCAGTGGCAAAAGACGAAAGCACGCGTGAAGAAGGCCATGCGCGACATGGCCGAGGAATTACTGAAGCTCTACGCGCAACGAAAGTTAGCACCGGGACATTCGTATCCGACGGATACCGAGTGGCAGAGGGAGTTTGAAGACGCGTTTGAGTTCAGCGAGACAGACGATCAAATCTCCGCGATTTCGGACATCAAGAACGATATGCAGGCGTCTACGCCGATGGACCGCCTGCTGTGCGGTGATGTGGGATACGGTAAGACGGAAGTGGCGATGCGAGCAGCGTTCAAGGCCGTAAGCGACAACCGGCAAGTGGCGGTGCTGGCGCCGACGACCGTCCTGGTGTTCCAGCACTTCGAGACATTCAAGCGGCGGTTCGCGCAGTTCCCTATCCGGATCGAGATGCTGTCGCGATTCCGTAGCGCGAAAGAGCAGAAGGAGATCGTCGACAAGATCGAAAATGGCAAAGTCGACATCGTGGTGGGCACGCACCGGCTGCTGTCGAAAGATGTAAAGTTCAGCGATCTGGGGTTGGTGATTGTCGACGAAGAGCAGCGATTCGGGGTTGCGCATAAAGAAAAGCTCAAGCAAATGCGCAAAGAGGTGGATGTACTGACAATGTCGGCGACACCGATTCCGCGCACGATGCATATGGCGATGGTCGGGCTGCGCGACATGAGTGTGATCGAGACACCACCGAAAGACCGAATGGCGATTCAGACGGTGGTAGCGCCGTGGGATGAGAAGGTGCTTCGCAATGCCATCGAGCACGAACTCGACCGTGGCGGCCAGGTGTATTTCATTCACAACCGAGTCGAATCGATTTACGAGATTGCCGCGAAGTTGCAGGAGCTTGTGCCGAAAGCACGCATCCTAGTTGGCCACGGTCAGATGACGGAGCGCGAGCTTGAGAAAGTGATGCTTGGGTTCATGCGGCACGAGGCGGATATTCTCGTCGCTACAACGATCGTCGAGAACGGCCTGGATATTCCGCTATGCAACACAATCATCATCAATCGGGCGGACCGGCATGGGCTATCGGAGCTATACCAACTTCGTGGACGCGTCGGCCGGTCGAATCGCCGCGCATATGCGTACTTATTGATTCCGGCGGATACGGAACTGTCGCCGATCGCACGAAGGAGATTGGCGGCGTTGAAAGAGTTCTCGGATCTAGGTGCGGGGTTCAAGATTGCGGCGCTCGATTTAGAGCTTCGCGGTGCAGGAAACCTGCTGGGTGGCGAGCAGAGCGGACATATCGATGCCATTGGATTCGAGATGTACACCTCGATGCTCGAGCGAACAGTTCGCGAGCTGAAGGGCGAAGTCGAGGCTGAAGAAGCGGAAGTGGCGCTCAACCTTGGCTTAAATATCAGGATTCCTGCCGACTACATCACGGAAGAGAACCAGCGTTTGCGGATGTACAAGCGCGTTGCTGGAGTTGAGACGGAGAAGCAACTGGAAGACGTGACGGCGGAATTGGCCGATCGTTATGGCGAGCCGCCAGCGCCAGTGCGCACATTGCTGGAATACGCGACGCTGAAGCTACTGTGCCGACGTTTGAATGTGGTGGGCATCGACCGGCACCGTGATACGGTGAGCATCAAGTTCGGTGAGAATGCTGGGATAGATCCCGAGAAATTGATGCGTTTCGTGGCTACGAAGAAGGGTGCCAACTTCTCACCACAAGGCGTGTTGAAATACACTCTGGCTGTATCGGGTGCGGAGCAGGTTTTGGGGAACCTCCGTAATCTGCTGCAGAGCCTGGCCGGGCAGCAGCAACCCGTGTCCGCAAAATAGCTGAAACCGGAATTGAAAGGCATTCAATGAAGATCGTCGTCGCGCTGGTGGCAGTGCTGTCTTTCGCCATGGCCGTATTTGCTCAAACGGAACAGAAACCTGCAGCGGATTGGGATCGCGTGGTGGATGAGTTTTTCGACACGTACTTCGAGAACAATCCGACGGCAGCTAGCTATGCCGGTCTGCATCAGTACGACACGAAACTTGAGGACTATTCCCGGGCTGGAGTGAACAAAGAGATTCGCTGGGCCAAGGACTGGCTTGCGCGTTTCGATGCGTTTGACACGTCGAAACTCAATCTTGAGCAGCGCCAGGATCACGCGCTCGTGGTCAACACGCTGAAGGGAAATCTTCTCGAACTCGAAGACATTCGTAAATGGGAACGCAGCCCGGACCGCTACTCCAGCGGCATTACACAGAGCGCGTTCCTCATCATGTCGAGAAATTTCGCTCCGGCAGATGAGCGGCTGCGATCGCTGATCGCGCGTGAGAAACAAATGCCGATAGTGTTCAAGGCGGCGCGGCAAAACCTGAAGAATCCGCCGAAGATTTACACCGAGGTGGCGCTGCAACAGGTGCCCGGCATCATCAGCTTTTTCCAGAATGACGTACCCAAGGCCTTCACCGAGGTAAAGGATCCGAAGCTTCTCGCCGAGTTCAAGAAGTCGAATGATGCGGTGATCGCAGCACTTCGCGGTTACGAGACGTTTCTGAAGAAGGATGTTCTTCCGCGTTCGAATGGCGACTTCCGCATCGGCCCCGACAAGTTCAGGAAGAAGTTGCTGTACGACGAATTTGTAGATATTCCGCTCGATCACCTGCTTGAGATTGGATATGCGGACTTACGGAAGAACCAACAGGAGTTCAAACGCGTCGCTGCTTTGGTCGATCCGAAGAAGACGCCTGAGCAGATCCTGGAGGAGTTGCAGAACGATCATCCGACGGGAGATCAACTGTTGCAGTCGTTCCGTGATGTGCTGGCTGGAATCCGAAGCTACATCGTCGAGAAGAAAATACTGACTATTCCGTCGCCGGTACCGCCGATTGTGCAGGAAACGCCTCCGTTTGCGCGCGCCTTGAGTTCGGCGTCGATGGACACGCCGGGTCCGTACGAGAAAGTCGCGAAGGAAGCCTACTTCAACGTGACCTTGCCGGAGAAAGACTGGTCGAAGGAGCGAACAGAAGACTGGCTCAGGGGATTCAATCGCGGGACCATTATCAGCACGGCGATCCACGAGGCGTATCCGGGGCATTACACGCAGTTTCTGTGGGTACCGTCTGCACCGTCGAAGATCAGAAAGTTATTGGGTGCGGGCAGCAATGCTGAGGGTTGGGCCCATTACACCGAGCAGATGATGCTCGACGAAGGCTACGGGAATAACGACCCGAAACTTCGGTTGGGCCAGATTATTGATGCCCTGCTGCGCGATGCGCGCTTTATCGTCGGCATATCGATGCACACGGGCGACATGACATTTGAACAGGCGAAGGAATTCTTCGTAAAAGAGGGATACCAGTCGAAAGGCACCGCGGAACAAGAAAGCAAGCGCGGGACGAGCGATCCTACATATCTGATCTATACGCTCGGCAAGCTGCAAATCCTGAAATTGCGTGAGGACTATCACAAGAAGATGGGCGACAAGTTCACTCTGCAAGAGTTCCACGATACATTTCTGAAGCAAGGGTTCCCGCCAGTGAAGTTCGTGCGCGAGACGATGCTGGGTGACAATAGTCCAGTTCTGTAGCTGGTTTTGGGCGGCTGCCAAATATCACCGACTGGCGGTCGACGATCTGCTAGAGTTTTTCGGCGCTGTGGTACTGTACTCGTTCCGTGCAGGTTGCGCGGACGCATCCAATTGCCTATGAAAGTTCGCAAAGCCGTTTTCCCCGCTGCCGGGCTTGGTACCCGGTTTCTTCCCGCAACGAAAGCGCAACCGAAAGAAATGCTTCCCCTGGTGGATAAGCCCATCATCCAGTATGGGGTGGAGGAGGCCATGGCGGCCGGTTGCGATCAAATCGTGATGGTTACCGGTCGCGGTAAAGTCGCCATCGAAGACCACTTCGACGTCAGCTACGAACTCGAGCACATGTTGCAGGAGCGCGGGAAAACGGATCTGCTGGCGGTCGTCCGGCAGATTTCGGACATGATTCACGTTTCCTACGTGCGGCAGAAAGAGGCGATGGGCCTTGGGCACGCGGTGCTGACCGCGCGTGAGTTGATTGGCAACGAGCCTTTCGCAGTGCTGCTGGCCGACGACGTGATCGATGCCGAAGTTCCCTGCCTGAAACAAATGATGCAGGTCTTCAATGAAACGCAGTCGTCGGTCATTGCGACGCAGGTGATCGAGGGCGAAGCGATATCCGCATACGGAGTGATCGCCGCAAAACCGGTCCACGGCAAATTTGAGGGCAAGCTGTTTGAAATTACCGATTTGGTCGAAAAGCCAAAGCTCGAAGAAGCGCCTTCGAATATGGCCATTATCGGGCGGTACATACTTACGCCACGAATCTTCGAGATGCTGCAAAATACGCCCCTGGGCCGCGGCGGCGAACTGCAGCTTACCGACGGAATGCGGCAATTGCTGAAGCACGAAAAAATCTACGGGTATGTGTTTGACGGCAAGCGTCACGACACCGGAGACAAGCTGGGCTTCCTGAAGGCGACTGTGGAGTTTGCGCTGAAGCGGCCCGACTTGAAAGACCAGTTCCGGACGTGGCTGAAAGAAATTCCCCTGTAGTGCCGGACTCACAACAGAAGAAGAGGAAATATGCGCACACTTGGAATTGCTTTGCTTATGCTCCCCCTGCTTGGAATCACGTGTATGACACAAGAGAAGAAAGATTCGAATCCTGTGCCTGGAGAGAGTGAACTTAAAACGATGACGGCGAGATTCTCGCCGACGCCAATTCGAGTGGACACTTCGAAATTGAGTGAAGGCGATAAGAAGGCGCTGGCCAAGCTGGTTCAGGCCGCCCGTCTGCTAAACCCACTGTTCATGAAGCAACTCTGGGAGAAGAATCTGGCCACGTGGGAAACGGTGAAAAGTGATGCTACGCCGCTGGGTAAGGCTCGCGCCGAGTACTACTGGATTAACAAGGGGCCGTGGTCGGCGCTTGATGAGCAGATGGCATTTATGCCCGGCGTGCCGGAACGCAAGTTGCTGGGCGCGAACTTCTATCCGGAGGACATGAGCAAGGTCGACTTCGAGACATGGGTGAAGACTTTACCGGAAGCCCAGCAGACTGAGGCTACCGGGTTTTTCACGGTTGTCCGCCGGGATGAGAAGAACAAACTGAAGTTGGTTCCCTACAGCGTGGAGTACAAGCCTGAGCTGGAACAAATCGCGGGCTTATTCAAGGAAGCTGCCGGCCTTACGACGAATGCCACTCTGAAGACGTTCCTCGAGACACGCGCGGCGGCATTCCTGTCGAACGATTACTACGAAAGCGACGTGGCATGGATGGATCTCGATGCACCGATCGATGTAACGTTCGGTCCCTACGAGACCTACAACGACGAACTTTTCAATTACAAGGCGGCCTTTGAGGCATATGTCACGCTTCGCGACGACGCTGAGACGAACAAGCTGAAGGCTTTTACGACGCACCTACAGGAGATCGAGAACAATCTCCCAATCGATCCGCGATTCCGAAATCCGAAGCTGGGCTCGACGGCAGCGATCCGCGTTGTGAACTCCGTATTCAGCGCGGGCGATGGTGACCACGGCGTCCAGACCGCAGCGTTCAACCTGCCAAATGATGAGCGGGTGGTTGCGGAGAAGGGCGCGAAGCGCGTGATGCTGAAGAACATCCAGGAAGCGAAATTCAAAAGCGTGCTGATGCCGATCGCGGATCAGATGCTGACAAAGCAAGCGCGCGCTGATGTCGCTTTCGAGCCTTTCTTTACGCACATTCTGGCGCACGAATTGGTTCATGCACTCGGACCGCAGCAGATTACGGTAGCGGGAAAGAAAACTTCTCCGCGTCAGCAACTGAAGGAACTGTACTCTTCCATCGAAGAAGCGAAAGCGGATGCGACTGGCCTGTTTGCACTGCAGTACATGATGGAGAACGCAAAGCGGTTGAAGATGGATGGCGTCTTGAAGAGCGGAGAGGTCGCGGAACGCCAGATGTATACGACGTTCCTGGCATCGACATTCCGCACCCTACGATTCGGTATCACCGAAGCGCATGGGAAAGGCATGGCCTTCCAGTTCAACTACCTCATGGACAAAGGCGGGTTCGTGCAGAATCCGGACGGCACCTTTGCGGTGGACTTCAAGAAAATCAAAGGGGCTGTGCGGGATCTTACGAACACGCTACTGATGCTTGAAGCGAACGGCGACTACGCGGCGGCGAAGAAGATGCTCGACGAGATGGTGGTGATCCGGCCAGCCACGCAGAAGGCACTCGACAAACTGAAAGGTATTCCGGTGGACATCGAACCGAGATACTTGACTGCGAACGAGATCGCTCCGGAAAACGAGACGGTAAAGGCCACAGGTCACGAAAGCCCGAAGCAGAAGTAGTTCATCCTGTAAAAAGATGCCCGGCGAGATGCCGGGCATTTTATTTTATGGATGAAGATTAACGCTTGCGACCATGAAGCTTGATGGAAGCGACTGCGCTCACAGCGACGGTAGCCACAGGGTCGGCACCACAGCACCCGGACGCTTCTCCCGCGAGAACCGAAGCCAACTTCGACCCGAAGATGACTTCGGGGATGGTCACGTCTGAAAGCCCTGCTTCATGGGCTTCGCGGACGTATTCGCCCATCGGCAACGCGCCCGAAATACATCCGACATAAGCGCTGACGTCGTTCTTGATCGTCTCCGGCAATTCGGCCAGCAACACGATGTCGCTAACGGCAAAGTGGCCTCCGGGCTTAAGAACGCGGGCAATCTCACGGAATACGGCCGGCTTGTCGGGACTGAGATTGATGACGCAGTTGCTGATCACCAAGTCCACGGTGTTGGATTCGACCGGCAACGATTCGATCTGCCCTTTCCGAAACTCGACATTGGTAGCGCCAAGATTGACGGCATTCTCACGTGCACGGGCCAGCATATCGTCGGTCATATCGACACCGATGACTTTCCCGGTAGGTCCGACTCTGCGCCAGGCGAGGAAGGCGTCGAATCCCGCACCGCTGCCGAGATCGAGAACCGTCATGCCAGGCTGAATTCCCGAGAGGGCGAGAGGATTGCCGCAGCCCAGGCCCAGGTTGGCATCACCGGCAATTCTGAGGTCTTCGGCGGTATAACCGATTGCCGCTGCAACCGAATCCTTGGATCCGCAGCCGCAACCCGATACTTCGCCTCGAGCGACTGCCCCGTACTTTTCCTGCACAGCTTCCAAAACCTGAAGTTTTTCCATAACCGTCCTTTCGGGAACTATATTCGCATTTGCGAATATAGGCAAGCCGTAGTATATTTGTCAAGGCGAATATATACGTGCCTTAAAAAATATGGGGACCGACATGGAAACGCTGCTGCGGGCGCTTAGCGAAAAGGTGCGCTTGCGGATTCTTCACCTGATCGGCGACACGGAGCTGTGCGTGTGTTTCTTCGTGGAATCCCTGCAACTGCCACAGCCCACGATCTCTCGACATCTGGGTTATTTGCGCCGCTCCAACCTGGTGTCTGCGCGGCGTGAAGGTCTGTGGATGCACTATCGCGTGCAAGTCCCCGGTGATCCACAGGTAGCCCAGGTCCTCAGGGATGTCATGAGGTGGTGTGACTCGCAGCCTGACATGCAGAAAGACCGCCAGCGGTTGACGCAAGCGTGCTGCGCGCCAGAAAAGTTTGTAAAGCTCGAAAACGTGCCACTGCCGAAGCCGGTCGGCAAGCAGTAACTGCCTGGTTGATAGGGACGCGAGACCGTTTCTATTACAATCGAAAGTTCTATGTTGCGCTTTTCCACTGCTGGGGAATCTCACGGCGAGAGCCTGGTAGCGCTGCTCTCGGGTTTGCCTGCTGGTGTGCCTGTTGACCAGGCCTTTCTCGACCGCGAACTCTGGCGTCGTCAACAGGGATACGGCCGCGGCGGTCGGATGAAGATCGAGCGGGACACGGCCCATATTGTTTCGGGCGTGCGCCACGGAAAGACAATCGGCTCTCCCATTGCGATTCTTCTGGCGAACCGGGACTGGCAGAACTGGCAGGAGATTCTTCCGATCGAGACGGGCGATCCCTCAAAGCACAAGCGTGTGGCTTCGCCACGACCTGGGCACGCAGATCTGGCTGGCGCTCTTAAGTACAACTTCACGGATGCTCGCTACATTCTGGAACGCGCCTCGGCCCGCGAATCTGCGGCACGCGTAGCGGCCGGTGGAATAGCAAAGCTGTTTCTGCGGGAACTCGGTATTGAAGTTTTGAGCCACGTGATCGCAGTCGGGAATACGACGCTGAAGCGCGAAGCAACGTGGGAAGAGATTGTTGCGCTGAACACGCGAGACGAAATCCTGCTGAATTGCGTGGATGGCGAGACCGAGCAAGCGATGAAGGCCGAAGTCGACGGAATCTATCGCACCGGCGACACGCTTGGTGGGGTATTCGAGGTTCGCGCGCATAACGTCCCGGCTGGTCTCGGCACGCACGTGAACTGGGACGAGCGCCTGGACACGTTGTTGGCCGGCGCAGTCATGTCATTGCAGGCAGTAAAGGGCGTCGAGATCGGGTATGGCATTTCGGCCGCGACTTCGCCGGGCTCGCAGGTTCACGACGAAATCACCTATGATGCGAAGAACAGCTCAGGGCAACTGACGGGCTTTCGGCGCAAATCGAACCGCGCAGGCGGACTCGAGGGCGGCGTATCGAATGGCGAAGATATCCTGGTACGCGGGTACTTGAAACCGATCTCCACATTGCGCAGGCCGCTTGAATCGGTGGACTTTGCGTCGCGCGAACCGGTAAAGGCCGCTTACGAGCGCTCGGACGTGTGCGTGGTGCCGGCAGCGGGAGTGGCGGCAGAAGCTATGGTCGCCCTGATGATCGCACGCTGTGCCGTGGAGAAATTTGGCGGCGACTCGATGACAGAAACACTGCGCAATTTCCAAGGCTACTGCCAACAGCTTCGAAACTACTGATGATCTATCCCATCGTTAAATACGGCGACCCGGTCCTGGAACAGCAGGCCGAGACGATCACTGAATTCGACACGCCCGAATTGCACAAACTGATCGAGGACATGTTCGAATCCATGTACGAAGCGCACGGGGTTGGGTTGGCAGCACCACAGATCGGCATCTCCAAGCGCATTGCCGTGATCGACGTATCCTTCAAGGAGGACCCGTCGGCGAAGCTGGTGTTGATCAACCCCGAGATCATTCATCTGGAAGGCAAGATTTCACAGTCGGAAGGCTGCCTGAGCATTCCGGACTTCCGCGAGAACGTGAGTCGGGCGAAGAAAGCAACGATCCGCGCCCAGGACGCCAAGGGCAAGTGGTACGAAAAGACCGGGGACGACCTGCTGGCCCGCGCCTTTCAACACGAAATCGATCACCTGCACGGCAAGCTTTATATCCATCGGATCAGTGGTCTGAAACGCGACCTGATGAGGCGCAAGATTCGCAAGCTCGAACGCGCCGGAGAATGGAAGTAGGCTGCTATGCGCGTGGTGTTTTGCGGCACCCCACAGTTTGCCGTGCCAAGCCTGCGTGCGTTGCTCGATAGCGGATTCGAGATCCCGCTCGTCGTGTCGCAGCCTGATCGTCCCAGCGGCCGCGGCATGCAGATCACGCCGACACCGGTGAAGGAACTGGCCTTGTCCCGCGGCGTGGAAGTAATGCAGCCGGAAAAGATCAAGAACAACCAGGAATTCCGTGCACGGCTGGAAGCGATCAGGCCGGATGCAATCGTCGTGGTTGCCTATGGCCGCATCATTCCGCAGTGGATGATCGACCTGCCGCGGTTCGGCAATATCAATGGGCATGCATCATTGCTTCCGAAGTACCGGGGAGCTGCGCCAATCCAGTGGGCGATCGCGATGGGCGAGACAGTGACCGGGGTTACGACGATGAGAATCGACGCCGGACTCGACACCGGCGATATGCTGCTTAAACGGGAGCTTCCGATCACGGCGGATGATACGGCTCTGACCATAGCTCCGAAGCTCGCGCAGATTACCGCGGAACTACTGGTGGAGACTCTGCGTGGCCTGGAAGATGGAACTGTGACCCCCACTCCGCAGGATCATTCGGAAGCGACGCTTGCGCCGATTCTGAAGAAAGAGGACGGTCAGATCGATTTCCAGCGAACCGCGACTGACATCTGGAACCGTTTGCGAGGGTTTCAGCCCTGGCCGGGCGCATACTGCACCTATCGCGGAAAGAAGCTCAGCGTAACTGCAGCGCGTTCATTACCGTCTGGAACGGCAGTTCTCGAGGCTGGAGAACTTCGGGTCGATTGCGGACAGATGCTGGTTGGTTGCGGGCAGCTAAGTACGCTGGAACTGCTGGAAGTACAACCGGAAGGCAAAAAGCGAATGTCGGCGAAAGACTTCCTGAATGGCTACAAGCCGACCAATGGCGAGAGACTCCAATGATCTCACCGGCCCGTGATGCAGCACTCGACATTCTGCTGCGAGTGGAACATCACGGGGCGTTTGCGTCGGAGTTGATTCACTCCGAACGTCTCGAAAAGCTAACCCCACAAGATCGTGGCCTTTGTATGGAACTTGTCCTGGGGGTGCTGCGCTGGCGCTCTCGCCTGGATGAAGTGCTCGCGTCGGTTTCGTCACAAAAGCTTTCCAAGCTCGACCCGGAAGTGCTGGAAGCGTTGCGGCTGGCAGCGTACCAGATCGGATTCCTCGATCGCATTCCGCCACACGCTGCGGTTAACGATAGCGTGGAACTGGCAAAACGCAAGAAGAAGCGGTCGGCGGCTCCGTTTGTCAATGCAGTGTTGCGCAAGCTCGTTTCAAAGAAGGCGGATCTGGGTGCGCAAGATGCGCCGGTTGAGAATGCGCGAGATCTGGCGCGGAAGTATGCACATCCCGACTGGATGGTGGAGCGGTGGGTGCGCCGCTACGGTTTCGAACTGGCTGAGCGCATTTGCCAACATGACCAGAGCGTTCCGACAACATCGATCCACGTGTCGGACGACTCGGCAATCGGGGAACTTTCATCGGCTGGCATCACGCTAGGACCCGGCCAGCTGATTAAGCGTTCGCGACGAGTAGTGACCGGCGATGTTACGAAAGAGCAGGCATTTCTGACGGGCCGTGTTGCCATCCAGGATGAAGCGTCGCAACTTGTTGCGATGCTGGTCGGACGAGGCGAGCGCCTGCTTGACTGCTGTGCGGCTCCCGGCGGTAAGGCGGCCATACTCGCGCAAAGGAATGTGGCGTCGCAAGTTGTAGCGACGGAGATCCATGCGCATCGGGCGGCGGCGATGGAGCGGCGACTGAAGGGGAACCCGAATATTCGGGTGATGACCGCTGACGCAACCCAGCTTTCAGCCGACATGGTGTTCGACCGTGTTCTTGCCGATGTTCCATGCTCGGGTACGGGGACGCTGGGGCGGAATCCCGAAATCAAATGGCGTATGCAATCAAGCGATCTGGACGATCTTCACGCTCGGCAAATGTCGATTCTTAGGTCGGCATTGAAGCATGTAACCAGAGGCGGCCGGGCGGTGTATTCCACCTGTTCGCTTGAGCCGGAGGAAAACGAGCGGGTAGTCGAACAGGTTTTGAGGGAAAATAGTGAGTATCAGGTGCAGGATATGGCTCTCGAGCTAAAACAGTTACGCGGCGAGGGCGAACTGCTGGATGTTCACATCCAATCCTTGTTGGATGGTCCCTTCCTGCGAGTAGTTCCGGGCGCTTTCGGGACCGACGGATTTTTTGCTGCGATGATTGCAAGAGTGAGCTGAACTCGCGTTCAGCAGAACAGGGCCGAGACAAAGCTTTCGTGTGTATAAGTTGTCACGGGTCTTCGGGAGGTGTCAGTTGTTCGTTCGAGTTACTGCACTGATTGCCACTTTATCTCTGGTGTTTATGCTCGCGGGTTGCGGCGATTTCTTCGTATCGGGAGACTCGCTGCAAACCATCACGGTAACTCCAGCTTCCACGCTGACGCCTACTGGGCAGACGATCAATCTGACGGCGAACGGCGTAACGGTCGACGGTGTTGGGAAAGACGTAACTAGTACAGCGAAATGGACGTCGTCGTCCAGCAACGTTGCGACTGTTAATGCCGGAGTCGTTACGACGGTTGCGGCAGGGACGGCAACCATCACGGCTGAAGCCGATGGCGTCGAGGGATCGGCGAAGATCACCGTCACGAACAGCGCCCTTCAATCGATCTCGATCACCCCAAATAACAGCACCGTTTTTCAGAGCCAGGGGACTGTTCAATTCAAGGCGACGGGAACTTTCGAAGACAACTCGACTGCTGATCTGACCAATAGTGTCACCTGGACCAGCGGCACAACGTCGGCGGCCACCATCAACAGTTCGGGACTCGCAACACTCGTGGGCTTCGGGACGACCAGCATTACGGCGAAGATCAACACCAGCACGGGAACGGTCACCGGAACAACAAACTTGACGGTTCAGTAGAACTACAACCTCAACAAGGCCGCAAGTACGGCTTCATCCTCTTCCGGGCTAACGGTGCGGAGGTCGAGCACGAGCCTGTCCTCGTCCACTCGCGCGACTACCGGGGGGTGGCTATGGCGCAGTTCATTGGCGAGGTGATCCGCGTTTTGTCGATCGGACGAGATCCCGAGCAATACGGTAGGGAGTGTCGATCCCGGTGCGGCGCCCCCGCCGATCACCGATTCGCCCTCGAAAAGTTGAACGCGAAGTTTCGTATTCGAGAGCCGAGCCGCGATACTCTCGGCGCGTTCGCGTATCGCGTCCGGAGAGAGACGCATCATCCGAACGGCGGGAATGGCGTTGAAGTCGCCCTTCGTATATGCGAGCAACGTGGCCTCAAGGGCGGCCAAAATCAACTTGTCCACGCGTAGCGCACGGAAGAGCGGATTGCTGCGGATCCGCGATACCAGTTCCGGTGTTCCACTGATCACGCCGGCCTGGGGGCCGCCCAGCAATTTATCGCCGCTGTAGGTAACGAGGTCGACGCCTGCGCGGATGCTGTCGCCGACACCGGGCTCATTGGCGATTCCGACTTCGCGAAGATCGAACAGCGCGCCGCTGCCGAGATCCTCCATCACAGGGATGCCATGCTTACGGCCGAGGGCCACCAATTCTTCCAGAGAAGGCTGTTCGGTGAATCCGACGATCTGGAAGTTCGACCGGTGCACGCGCATCAGCAACTTGGTTCGATCGTTGATGGCGTGCTCGTAATCGCTGATGCGAGTCCGGTTGGTGGTGCCGACTTCGCGGAGGCTTGCGTTCGATTTCGACATCACGTCCGGAACACGGAAGGAACCACCAATCTCGACCAGCTCGCCGCGTGAGACGATTACTTCTCCGCCTTCCGCGAGAGTGTTCAGGGCGATCATTACGGCAGCGGCATTATTGTTCACCACGATGCTGGAGATTCCGCGATCATCA
Organism: Terriglobales bacterium; assembly: GCA_035561515.1. Taxonomy (NCBI): domain Bacteria; kingdom Pseudomonadati; phylum Acidobacteriota; class Terriglobia; order Terriglobales; species Terriglobales bacterium. The sequence goes on from DATMXP010000022.1 coordinate 51,861, forward strand.
GAGAGATAGGGCATCAACAGACGCGCAAAAAGCCGATCGACATGAACGTCGCGCTTACCCCGTTCGCCTGAATCCAGATTGAACTCGAGGTTGGAAAAGCCAGTAGCCGTTTCGGCGATGTGCTGGAGTGCTGTTTCCCCGAGCGGAGCGCGTCCGAGATTGGTATGCAGAATTACTCCCGTGGCATTGATTACCCGGCGCAGCGAATAGGCAACGGAATGTCTGACTTGCCTTTCGACCACTGCGCTCAGGTTCGACAATGCAAGGTCGACGCCGTGCGCATTCACAGCGCCGGACGCAATCGCTTCGCGAACCGAAGCCAACACCGAGCGTGCCGCTTCTGTAACGGCACTATGACCTTCGCTTTCTATAATCGCCGCGAGCTGTGGACTACGAAGCAGCTCATCGACTGAGGGTAACTTCCGGAACAGGTCTGCCTTGTCGGAAATCTGCACCCAGAGAGTATAAGAGCAATCGGCCCTATCCGTCAGAACGGCACCAGGCTTCGCTACAATACGGCTCATGCGCAAGTTTTTCCGGCTGGTGCTGATGGCGATGATCCTGGTGACCGTGGCCGTAATGTCGGCGCTCACGGCCATGCGGATTGCCATTCATGGGCGAGAAACCACTGTCCCCAACTTCGCCAAGCTCAGTACGTCTGAAGCGGAGCGCCTGGCCATGGACAACGGCCTGCAAGTTGCGATTGAAGGACAGTTTTATAGCCCGGACGTGCCTGAAGGCCGCGTGGTTTCCCAGATGCCCCCGCCCGGTTCTCGGGTTCGAAGAGGATGGCGCGTGCGGCTGGCACAAAGCCTGGGACCTCAGCGGGTTGTGATCCCGGATGTCACCGGACAGAGTCCACGAGCCGCCGAGTTGAACGTGCGGCAACGGGGCTTGGAGTTAGGAACCATAGCGCAAGTATCCCTGCCGGACATGCCAACGCAACAAATCGTAGCGCAAAGTCCCCCAGCCAACGCCCAAGGCGTTCAATCGCCCAAAGTGAGCGTTTTGATGGCTGCTGACCCTCAACCCACGGAGTACGTGATGCCGAACTTCGTCGGGCGTCCCCTGGCTGAAGCAGTCTCAAAGATCGAAGGAGCGGGTTTTAAAGTGCAGCGCGTGTATACGGAACAGGAAGTGAACCCGCTACCTACGCCGAAGGACACACCACCAGCGACTACGATCGTCATTCGGCAGAACCCGGCGCCGGGCTACAAAGTGACTGTCGCGACGCCGGTTGAAATGGAAGTTAATCGCTAATCCGCCACGGTGGAGCAGAACTCATTTAGCTCCAACGGCCGCCTCCTTCACCGAAGGAAGGCCTTGCAACCGTTTCTGAGCTAAGACGTAAGTTGCACCCGGATCCGGCTCGTACTTCTCCTTCCAATGCACACGCTTGTAGCAGGCCATCGCAGCATCCGGCTGACCGTAAATTTCAGCGATACGGCCGAATACATACCAGAGGTTATCGTCAGGTTCATCCATTCCATTGTCGTCCATGATTCCAAGAACCAACTGGCGGGCCTCACCGGCGTTTCCGTTTTCCGCATAAATCGAAGCCAGGGTGTGGACAATACCGTAGCCCTTCTGGATCGAGATCCCGCGCCGCAGGTGCTGAATGCCCTCTTCAGTGATCTTGCCCATCAGCAGTTCATTCCAGCCAAAAAGATTCATGTCTTCAGCGGTGGAATCACTGGAAGCCAGTAGCTTTCTTAGGATGTCGTTCGCCTCCTCCAGCTTTGATTGAGAAGAATACAAGTACGCAAGTTGCCGTTGCCCCACGGCATCATCCGGCACTGATGAGAGTCGGGACTGAATCGCCTTGTTCCAAGTATCCCAATCTTTAAGTTTTGCGCACGCCGCTCCCAGAAGAAGAAGAGCACTGTCGGACTTTGGGTAAGCGGCCAACAATCGAAGTGCGCTTGCGCGTAACTCGGTGAAATTGTATGAAGCGGTGTAAGCCGTAGCGAGTGAGCGCTCAAGAAACGCCTTTGTCGAATCACTCGTGGCTTTGTTTCGAGCTTCGATGAGCTGGGGTACCCACCTCTTCGAATCCTCACGTTTCCCTACGGCGCTCAGCGCTGCGGTTCGCATGGTGTTCAGATCCGCTTTGTCTCCTCGTGTCCATAACCGCGGGAACATTTCACCGGAGAGGGGATCGTCGCCACTTCCAATACTAATGTCACTGCGAGCCCAATCCAGCAGCTTGCGCGCACCCTCCGTATCACCCCGATCCAGCCGCCCAAGTGCTTCTGCGGCGAGGTCTTCCACCGCCTCCGACCCAAACGCCAGCAATCGGTACTCCCCTTGTTCCCGCACCACATAGCCAACCTGGTTCTTTGAACCCACCGCTTGCATCGTGATCCGGTATCCGGAGTTGTCATCGCCCTCCATGTGGAACTGTGCGTTGGAAAGTCCCAAGTCGATGATTGTTTCAGGTGGCAATCCCGATTTCTTCAACGTGCTCCGAGTAGCGCCCGATTCTCTCCTGGAACGAGATTTTTCGAGCAGTTCGTCGGGGGTGAGACCGCGCATTGAAAGGGCCGCAACCAGCTTGAAAATGTTCTTCCCTTCAGGATTCTTGATGGCTTCGACCATTACTTTCTGGAGCACCGAACGGGGATCGCTGTCCGGAAAGATAACCTGTTGGTAGGGCTTCGTTCGGCGAAGCAGGTCGGCCCTCTGCAATGTGCCCGCCGAGTCAGGCTGTCCTTTGCTGCCGGCAGCGAGCATCTCTGCGCATTCCGGATACTTGCGCAACCGCAACAGATAGTTGCCGGCCGTCACGAGCACGTTGCTGCGAGAGTTCTCATCGGAAGTAATCTGCATTGCCTTCTCAAGAGCAGCAGCGGTACCGGCTTGTCCAACAATCGCGACGAGCAGCATTGCTCGATGCGTTACGTCCATGCTTACATTCGCAAGTTCTTCCTGCAGTTCCTTAAAGCGGCTCGCATACATGAGGTCAAACAACAGGTTGTTCTCGTAGCTCTTCGCCGTCTTCGGTGACAACTTACCAATCTCGCGCCACTCGGCAATCGCGTCGTTCAACTGGCTGCTCGGAGAGTATTGATACCCTTCGCTGCCATGTTCATAAAGGATGGCGAGGTCCAGACGGTACTCCATTTCGTCGGGAACCAGTTCCTTAGCCTTCTTGTAAGCAGCAACTGATCCAGCGTAATCAAACCCTTTCTGCAATCGTCTGCATACCAGATCATGCTGCAGAACCCACCCCAGCATCTGGTACGCACGCGCGGAAGTTGGTTCAAGTAGCGTTGCCTCTCGCGCGTATTTACGGGCTACTTCGCAGAGACCAGCACCTAACATCGCACTGGCAAGTTGGATTTTGTGGAGCGCTTCCTTTGGATGCGTTGCGGCAACCTTCTCGAACTCTATTAGCCCCTCTCGAATCTTGCCCGAGGTCATCAGGAGGTGGCCGGCGTTCCCCAAATTAATGGTGATTGCGCTTCGTCCACGGAACTGTCGCAGTGCACTGCGGAGTGACTCGGACTCAACGGCGGTGTACCGTCCCTTTACCGTGTCGAAGCGGTAATTGGCCAGAACCGATCCATCCGCCGCTTCCGAATAAGTTGATGAGAACGTCGCTGGACCGAACTGCTCTTTTGTGTTTTCCGGCAGCGCACGTACCTTAAAGCCAATGGGTGGAACCACTCGGTAATGCCATTCGGTAATGAATGGCGTGAAAACAAAGTCGGCTTGGCGAGGCTTTTTCTCTTTGTCAGCTTTCTCTTTCTCGCTGAGCTCTTCGTCTTCTCCCCGCAAATAACTTGGGAAGCGACTAGTGATGTCCCCCGGCAATACGGCAACTACGGCATCATCCAGATCAGTGAAACCGCGGCGCCCTTTTCCTACTTCCAGCTTCAATTGGAAGGGTGTGTTCAGGTCCGCTGCTTCCGAGTATGAGTACGCTGTGAGTTTTTCGGCCAGATACGTTGAGCTTACGTAATCAGTCAAACCCTCTTTCAGGTCCTTGCTTTCCGACGCCGGGTAGTACGACCTGTAGTTCGCTTCCGCGATGCCCGACGGCAAGGACGTTTCCACGATTTTCGAGGGTCCGTACTCAGCCAAGAAGAATTCGCGTTTCTCCAGCAGCAGGTTGTCCTCAGGCTTGTTTTCGGGAATTCGCACGAGTTCGGTCGTGCCCTCACGAACGATTAGCGACAGGCGTCCCGCATCGCTCGGCGGAATAGGACCGACCTGGTATCGCGAGGCAGTTGCGTCGATCCATATGTCCGGAGTTCCCGGAACGTAAACGATTGCATGATCGAAATCCATTGCTGGCAGATGCGGCTCGTTATCCTCGCCCGGGCCGGTTGTCAGCAATGCTAGATGAGCTGGAACGCCCGCTGCACGGAGCATTGCCACCAGCAATGTCGCCTTGTCCTTGCAGTCGCCGTAACCCCGCTTCAGAGTCTCACCGGGAAACGCCGGAATCAGTGCGGCGTCGGCAAATTCGACGCCGGTGTAGCGCACATTTTTGTGCAGTAGGGCAAACAGCTTCTTGATCTTCTGTTCGCGGGAATCGGTTGTTTTTATACTTTTCCGGACCAGGGATTCGACATCCGCGAGCCGAATTTTCGCCTCAACGAGGGCGTTATAAGTGTCGGCGATCTGTTTCCAGGATGACCCAGTCGAAAAGGCCAAGTAAGGAGATGCAGGGATATCACCCGGCAAATTGTCCTCAGCTTTCTCAAGCATCTCCATTCTGCCTTGCTCGAAGCGGTATTCGACAGTTTCGTCTGTTTGTTTCTTCTCCATGGCGATGTTAGGCAGTAGCCTGGTTACATATTTCACTGGTAACGATGCTGGAGCACTGATAAGGACCACAGTGCGCTCCACTGGCCCGTAACGAGAACCGACACGCACTGTCCGACCGATCCCTCCTGCGAAAAGCGGTTCCCGATCACGGATCACGATTTCCTGTTCAACGATGGAACCAACGGAGACTGAGGGTATCGGTCCTTGGTAAAGCCGATTGTCGTCGTATACGTTGGCCTCGCTGTCATCGCTGGTAGGTGCGTCAACCAGGACTTTGGGATCCAGAACGTGCTGGGAGCCATCTGGATTGATCACCCGCACGCGAATCTCTGGTCTGTCCTGTCGCCATGGTGAGTAGTAAACAGACACGGATGACCAGTCTTCGACGGAGTCTTGAGACTCAATTCGGAAAATGCGGTGCACCTTATAAGTCAAGCGGCTTTGCGCATCGAGTTGGAACGTGTATTCAGCGAGGGATGTCGCAATCTCAGCTGATTTATCCGCCTTTACATCCGCAGCACTTTCAAGAAGCTGACGAGGAGTTGCTGAAAATCCATTGTTCTGGTTTTCGGATGCACCGCAAAGCAAGGAAAGACCAAAAGCGCAGGTGAGGATGCAAGCTATGGTTCGTGACATGAGGGGCCTTTAAAGAGCGAGTTTCTCCCAACCAGAGTGTCGAGAATTTGTGACTCTAACCCGCATTCAGGGCAGGATCAAGGCTGAGTTGCTGAAAATACGAATTTTGGTAATAACGAATGGAGTAGGTCATCTGTCACCGCGCTTTGGAAGCGGCGATGCTACCGTTTTCACATGAACAGCCATGAACGAATGGACGTCGCCATGCATCTTGGCACGCCCGACCGTGTGCCTTTCATGTGCCAGTTGGCACTGGGCCATTATTTTCTTCAATCCGGGCTGGACGCCCTCGAGATCTGGTATACGAGCGAAGGCTTTGCGGAAGCGTTAATCCGCTTGCAGCGACGCTACGGCTTCGACGGCATCCTCATCAATCTTCCGGGCCGCAATCCGCGCTGGCGCGACTACGTGACGAAGATCGAGCACAAAGATGGCGAGCGCTGGATCACGTGGAAGAACGGATGGTACACGGTGTTTCCTGACGCAGATTTGCCTCATGTTTTTCAACCTGACGGCAAGCGGTACTTTCCGCGCTTTGAAGAAGTTAATCCCGAGAAGCTGTTCTACATGGATCCGCACGACCTGCTTAGCATCACGTATCCGTACGCGTGGGGTGTTGGCAACGAAGCGGCCGTGCCAGGGAAGGACTTCTTTCCTAGTTGGCACTACGACACGATCAAGCAAGTCGTAGGAAGGGTGGGGAACGAGATATCTGTTCACGGCGAGATATTTTCGCCATTCTCGCAGTTCATGGACATGCTTGATTGCACCAAAGGGCTGCTGGCGATCCGTCGCGACCCAGCCAAAGTTGAAGCCTGCCTGGAAGCGCTGACCATGGGAGCAATCGAACTTGGGCGCGGCCAGGCGGCGGCGGGTGCGCACGCGATTCTGATTTCGTCGGCTTACGCTGGAGCTGGATTTCTTGGTCGCCCTCAGTACGAACGCTTCGTGCTTCCCTACGAACACAAAGTCGTTGCGGGGATCAAGGAGCAATTCGATCTGCCCGTCTACACCCACACCTGCGGCGCAATTGGCGACAGGCTGGACTTGATGATGCAGACGGGTACAAACGGCATCGACACACTCGATCCGCCGCCACTCGGAACCGTAGAGCTAGCCGACGCAAAACGGCAGACCGCCGGGAAGCTCTTCCTGAAAGGGAATCTCAACGCCGTGGAGTTGCTGCTTGGGACGTCGGAGCAGGCATTCGAAGCCGCGCGAGGAAGAATTCAGACCGGCGCACCCGGCGGGGGATACATCCTGAGTACGGCCTGTTCCGCTTCGCCGGCGACGCCGCCGGAGAACATCCTGAAACTGCGCGAAGCTGTGGAACAGTTCGGATATTACTGACGGATTGCGATCTCAAGAAGAGTCAGGATCGTGCGCCAATTACGTGCGGTGCTTGTCGTGTTGAGCTTGGAATCGAAGTAGGCGTTGGTGAGCTTCGATCTTGCTACCCCGTTTGGCAGCCGCAAGTAGATATCTTTTCCGCGGACAAGGAATTCGTCTCCGGGCGAACGCTGTGGATCAAGCTTCGAGAGGGCTTCCGACGTGGGTTCGTCTGCCAGGAACATCACATGAAGTTCGTTCTCGTTGGATCCCTTCTTATGAAAAGGATTGTTCCGGACGGTTGCAGCTAACTCTTCTGCGCTCCGAACGACTACAGGGCAAGCGAATCCGAATCTTTTCTCTATTGCGTTTGAGATTTGTCGCTGTAACGATTGGTTAGGGCCAGCCTTCGCACGGAATACGACGTTGCCGCTCTGGATGTATGTGCTTACGTCCGTGTATGCGGCATCGATCATCATGGCAGCGAGTTCCTTCATCGGCAACTTGTTCTTGCCACCAACGTTAATGCCGCGCAGGAATCCGATATAAGTTTCTGTTCTCGGCATGGGCTCAAAATTGTACCCGGCGGGTCACAGCCTGAGGTACCTGAAAGGGAATGAGGGTATCGGTCGCCGGCTGCATTTTCTCCCGTATAATCAATGTTTGGGGTGGAGGTACCGGGACGTTCAAAAGTCTTGCTTGCGTCGGAACTGACACTCTGCGCATCCAACTCCTGTGGATCACATGCATAAAGCCAGCTTCGTTTTTGACCGATTCGGCCTGACGGAAGCCCACGTCGAACGCTATCTGGCGGCCGCACTTTCGGCCGGTGGCGACTACGCCGATCTCTATTTCGAGTATCACACGACTTCATCCGTGAACGTCGATGAGTCCATCGTGAAGTCCGCTTCGCAGGGGATTTCGGCCGGTTGCGGGGTTCGCGTGATTTCCGGGGAGCGGACCGGGTACGCGTACACCGATGACCTGGCGCCGGAGAAAATCCTGCATGCGGCGAAGACGGCCGCGTTGATCGCGAGCGGTCCGGCCAAGCAGCCCATTGTGGATTTGAAGCAGAACACCGGGCGCAATCTTTATCCACTTGCAGTTGCACCGACCGAGGCCGAGATTGCCGACAAAGTAGCACTGGTCATGCGCGCTGACCGTGCCGCGCGTGCCTACGATTCGCGGATCAAGGAAGTTCGCGCGGGGTACGCCGACGAACTGCGGCAGATTCTTGTGATAGGTTCGGATGGCAGCTTCGCCTACGACACCCAGCCACTCGCGCGCCTGAATGTGATGTGTATTGGCCGCGACGACAAGGGCCAGTCTTCCCGAGGCAGTTCCGGAGGCGGCGGACGCGTTTCTCTCGATCACTTCAAGACGATCAGCACACCCGATCATTTCGCCGTGGAAGCGGCTCGGCAGGCGATTATTCAACTCGATGCGAAGCCCGCGCCAGCGGGCGAGATGGAAGTTGTCCTCGGTCCCGGGTGGCCGGGAATCCTCCTCCACGAAGCGATCGGCCACGGTCTTGAAGCAGATTTCAACCGCAAAGGCACATCGGCGTTCACGGGTATGGTGGGTCGTCGCGTTGCCAGTGATAAGTGCACGGTGATTGACAATGGAACGGTGCCGTCGCGCCGCGGATCATTGAACGTTGATGACGAAGGGAACCAGACCAGCGAGACGGTACTGATCGAGAACGGAATTCTGAAGGCATACCTGAGCGACAAATTGTCTTCGAAGCTGATGGGCATTCCGAACACCGGCAACGGCCGACGCGAAAGCTACGAGCACATCCCGATGCCGCGCATGACAAACACCTACATGCTCGCCGGGCAGGATGCTCCCGAGGACATCATTAAATCGGTAAGGCGAGGGCTCTACGCCGTGAACTTCGGCGGCGGGCAGGTGGACATCACCAGCGGAAAATTCGTGTTCTCGGCGTCGGAAGCTTACCTGATCGAAAACGGAAAGATTACGGCTCCAGTGAAGAACGCGACGTTGATCGGCAATGGTCCCGATGTGCTGACGCGGGTGTCGATGGTCGGCAGCGACCTGAAGCTCGATGAAGGTGTTGGCACTTGTGGTAAAGACGGGCAATCAGTTCCCGTCGGCGTTGGAATTCCTACAATCAAAGTTGACCGTATCACGGTCGGTGGTACGGGAGAGTAAGCAAGAACATGTCAGTTGATTATTTGCATCTGCCCATTGGCCCGGACGTGCCTGAGCTGGTGAATGCCGTTATCGAGATACCTGCGGGACAGGTAAACAAGTACGAATACGACAAGCAGCTCCACGTGTTCCGTCTTGATCGCTCCCTTTTTTCACCAGTCCACTATCCGGGCGACTACGGCTTTATCCCTTCGACATTGTCGAGTGACGGCGATCCGCTGGACGTGCTGGTTCTCGTCGATGAGCCCAGTTTCACCGGATGCCTGATCGAGGTTCGCCCGATCGGCCTACTCGAAATGGTTGACCAAGGTGCGAAGGACGAAAAGGTGCTTGCCGTACCGCGCCACAACCCACGTTACCGCGATGTGCACAATTACACTCAGGTGTATCCGCACGTCATGAACGAGATTTCGCACTTCTTCTCGATCTATAAGGACCTGGAAGGCAAACGTACGCAGATGCTCGGCTGGAAGGATGCGTCAGCGGCCAGGGCGGCAATCATGGACAGCAAGCGCCGTTTCGAAGAACTACCAGAGCAGCAGAAAATAGCGGCGCAGCCATAGTGGCCGACAAAAAGAAAGCAACAATGGATCTGAAGGAACTCACAACTGACGTAGTCTCCCGCGCGATGAAGGCGGGGGCCTCGGCTGCGGAAGCGGTCATCCGCGAAGGAAATGAATTTTCTACCGTCGTTCGTCTCGGCCAGGTCGAGACACTGAAGGAATCAGGCGCCAAAGTGCTGGGTGTGCGCGTGTTCATGGGGAAGCGCGCGGCGAGCACTTACACCAGCGACTTTACTCTGGCGGGTATTGAACAACTGGTCAATTCCGCGGTGTCGCTGGCGAAGGTCACCTCGGAAGACGAATTCAACGGCCTCCCAGAACAGCAACAACTCGGCAGGCTGGAAGGTGATCTCGACCTGTACCACTCGGACGTATATTCGCTCTCGACAGAAGATCGTATCGACTATGCACGCCGAGCGGAGCAGGCCGCTACCTCAGCCGACTCGCGCATTTCCAACTCCGAAGGCGGATCGTTCGATGCTGCCGACGGGCGAAAGATCTTCGCCAACTCCCTGGGATTTGTCGGCGAGTACAAGCGGTCGTACTGTTCGGTATCCGCGGTACCGGTCGCGAAAGATGAAAACGGCAATATGCAGCGTGACTTCTGGTACTCGGTTGCGCGCTCGATGAAGCTGCTCGAAAACCCGGAACAGGTAGGCAAAGTCGCAGCCGAACGCACGTTGCGCAGGCTCGGTGCCCGAAAGGCTAAAACAGCCAAGGTTCCCATCATTTTTGATCCACTCGTGGCGCGGGCACTGCTGGAGAGCATAGCCGATGCCGTGAATGGCGATTCCATCTATCGAGGCGCATCGTTCCTGGCCGGGAAACTCGGAGAGAAGATCGCCGGCGAGAATATCACCATCGTTGACGATGGCACGATCAAAGGCGGCTTTGGAACTTCCCCCTTCGACGGGGAAGGCGTTCCTACTCGACGAACGGTGGTCGTCGAAAAAGGTGAGTTGAAGTCGTACTTGCTGAACACCTATACGGCCAAGAAGCTGAAACTGGCCACAACAGGTAACGCATCTCGCGGACTCGCAGGTACCCCTGGAATCGGTGTCGGCAATTTCTTTCTGGAGCCGGGCACGAAAAACCCTAAGCAGATTCTCGCCGACGTACCCGATGGCCTCTACGTAACAGAGTTCCTCGGGTTTGGCGTCAATCTGGTCACCGGCGACTTCTCTCGTGGTGCATCAGGCATGTGGATCTCTGGCGGACAGCTTGCCTATCCGGTCGAGGAGATCACGGTTGCGGGCAACCTGAAAGACATGCTGTTCAACATTTCCGAAATCGGCAACGACCTCGAATTCCGTGGCTCTGTTGCTTGTCCCACGATCCGAATTGACGGAATGACAGTAGCGGGCGAGTAAACTCGCCCGCCATCGCAGCCATCTCCTCTTAATACGCCTATCAATCTGGCAGGGAGAAACTATGGCTACGAGTCCGCACCTTCCCGAAGAACGACCAACTCCAACCCTGGCCGAGCAGAAACGCAAAAAATCAGCTTCGCCACTGGTGCCGCTTGGCCTGTTAGCAGCAGCACTTCTGCTGGCGGCGATCCTTTACTTCATGCCGCGGACACCGAAAGCGGGTATGCCGCCGAACAACGCTGCTGTTCCGGCGCAGCCCACAGGCGACCAGGTTCAGATCTCCGGAACGCGTATTTCGGAAGCTCCCACTGGCGGGCAGCTATACATTTACGCGACAGTTCACAACGCCGGCACCACGGCCATTACGGGTCTGCTGACGAACGTGATCTTCACCGACCAGAACGGAACTTCACTGCAAGTGCAGGGTGTCGCTGAAGGCATAAAGGATGGCAAGGGTGTGAATCTCGTCGATACTCCCATTGCGCCGGGCCAGAATGGCAACATTCGTATCCCCGTGCAGCATGTGCCGCAGGGATGGAATCACCAACCGCCCGATATTCAGATCGCGCAGGTCACAGCTGCAGGCGGAAAGTAATGGTCATTTGACGGGCTTCCCACCACCGTGGACAATCACAGCATATGGGGAGCCCGTTCTCCACTCCGCAAGTTGAAGAGAAACGTTCCGTCGTTCCACTGGTAATTGGTGCCGCGATCATTCTTCTGATCATAGGCGCGGCCGTTCTTCTCAGCCGAAATCAGCCGCAGAGCTCAGGCCCCGCGACCGAAGATCCGTACTCGTCGAATATTCGCATCATGGATATCAAGCTGAGCCGGGCTGAAAACTTCGCAGGCGGCAACGTTACCTATGTCGAGGGTCAGATCGCGAACATGGGGTCGAAGACGATCACCGGCGCTACCGTGGAAGCAGTGTTCCGCAATACCTTGGGTGAAGTCGTCGACCGGCAGTCTCAGCAACTGACGCTCATCAATCAAATGCCGAATTACGTCGACTCCACCACGCTCGACAAGCACCCCCTTACACCGAACATGCAGCACGAGTTCCGGCTCACGTTCGAGCACATCTCCGCGGACTGGAACCAGGGACTACCAGAGCTCAGATTTACGCGGATCATCACGAAATAGGATTGGCGCGATATGGCTGCATGGCCCAGCCCACTGATGACCATCCGGCATCTCACAAAACCCTCAATGGACAGTAAAATCAATGAAGGATGAGATTTTTAGGAACGGCCATCATTTTTCTGTGCCTTGCTGTCAGTGCGGCTCCGCAGAACCCCAGCCATTTCGCCAACAACTTTGTAAAAGGCCTGGGATATCAGATCACTCTGCCCCCGGATCTCGTCGTTAATCTCGAAGGCAGCGAAGAGGCTGCCCACGGATTTACTCTCGATCTGTTGCGGCCAGGCGATGCTCACGACTGGGATCGCACGCCTGCGCGCTATATTGCGTTCGGTGCTCGATTCGACACCGATGAGGCCGGTTCTCTCGAGGCGGTTATTCGGCAGATGACCCGCAATATCGAGAATCTTGTCCCGCTTGAGTTGCAGGGAAGAGGTGAGCTTCGCCTGGCGGGAACGTTTCCTGCGAAGCTCGGAAATCTCCCCGCGAACCGGTTGGTGCTCGAATACCGCAATTCGGAAAAGCAACCCACACTTCGCCAGATTCTGGTGGCTTACCGTGCTCGTCCGGATGCGACCGCCATCATCTACGTCGCGATACTGAACACGACTCGGATCGACTTTCAGCAGGACTTGAAGACATTCACCAGTATTCTCTCGGGTTTCCAATTGACTTCAGTCGAATAGGAGCCGCTAGCTATGCGCCGATCGTTTGTGCTGTTGGTGCTGTTTAGCCTGATTTCTGTTTCAGGGTTTGCGGATACAAAGAAGGCCAATGAAAAGATCAGGCGTGCCGAGACGGAGTTTGCTCGCGGCAACGTCAACGGCGCTGAGAAGAACCTTCGGCAAGCGCTAGAAGAGGATCCGAATTCGATTGATGCCCATCTCGCCCTGGCGGATCTTCTGTCCCAGACCCGACGCAACTTCCAGGCGGCGCAAGAATACACGAAGGCCCTCGAACTCGACGCATCTCAAAAGAAGTTAACGGAAGCCCAGCGCCGAAGCGCCATCGACCAGCAGGCCATCAGCTATGCCCTGGGTGGCGAACTGAAAAGGGCACGCGACATTTACCTCGAAGCATTGAAGAGCGACGGCGATTACGCGATGTACAACTACAATCTCGCTTGCGTCTACGCCGAGATGAACGATCTGAACTCGGCTCTTCCCTATCTTCGGAAGTCGTGGGAGCACCGCGACACGCTACCTTCTGGAGTGAAATTCCCCGATCCGCGCAAAGACGATTCCTTCAAAGCGTTCTGGAACGATGCACGCTTCCAGAAGGCTGTCAGCGATATCGTTTTGTAGAGCAAAAAAGAGGCCGCCCGCAGGCGGCCTCGACTGTGTTCTCAGTGTTTACGGGAGGTTTAGTCTCCAGGCTCCCAGTCCGTGCGTTGCCGCGTACAGAATGCGGGAGTTTGGTACCAGGGTTATGCTTGCGACTTCCACGTTTGGCATGCCCGGTGCCGCAAGGGTCCACGTGGTGGTTCCGGCTGCCAGCGCATACACGCCGAAGTCGGTTCCCACGAACAGATCACCCGTCGCGCTATCGAAGGCCACATCGGTAAGCGGAATGTCCCCTAGGTTGTTATCCAGGTTCACCCAAGTGGCGGTGTTTGTAGCCGGGTTGAATGTGACCTGGAAGATATGGCCCGGGATCGATCCAGCGGAAGCGTTGTAGCCGTTGTAGGAAATCCACGCGCGATTCGGGTCTTTCGGATCTACGTAGATACCGCTGACGTGCCGGTTAGGGCTGCTTCCGATATCAATGCGCGTGAACGTAACCGTATTGGCCGGGTCCGCATCAGCGTTCTTGGATATGAAGACACGACCCGTTGTTGTTCCTGCCCACAATGTGGACGTGTCGCCAGCGGCGCGTTCTACCGCCGCCACCGATCCTCCGGAACGATTGCCAAGAGTGCCCGAAGTTAATGCCGGGCCGCCCAACGGCTGCCAATCACCGCAAGGACCGCTGAAGTTTCCGTAGAACTCATTGCAGCGCGCCCGGAACTCATCCAGCGTGAGGTCCCCCATGCCGGAGGTCTTCGTGCGCCAAACATGTCCCGTTCCCACGTACATCGTGCGGCTTACAGTCGGATCGGAGATGATCGGCGTGTAGAAGAGTTGCGCTTCGGTGCCATAGATTGGGTCGGCAATCCAGTTCCAATCGATGATTTCACCGCCGCTGAAGTTAACGTCTGGCGTTGCCTGATAGTAGGTGTGGAACCGGAAGCTCGGGTCGGCAACATCGAAGCCGGATTGGCCGCCGTCTCCCCACATGGTCTGATACCACTTCACCTGGTTCCCGGTTGTTTCCCAGGTTCCGTTGTCCTGCGTTCCGCCCTGAATGTTGTTGGGATTGCTCGGGTTCACGGAGAGACTCTGGAACTGCAGCGTCGTCAGTCCTTTGTTCATGCTGAACAGTTCGGTTGGCACGCGCGACAATAGCTGCTGGCAACGAGCAAGGCCGGTCGCTGAAAGTGGCCTTCCAGTGCAATTGGCTGATGCGTCCGCGAACGAACCGCTCGAACGAACGATACCGCCGTCGCTCGACTCCCAGAACTGGTATGGATTTCCCGGGTTGGTGACCAGAAAATGCTGGTCAGGGTGGAGCCCGTTCGGATGTACCGGATCGGAAGCGTCCATGGTCATATCGTTCCAGGTATGTCCGCCATCGGTTGATAGCACCACGCCACGGCCGTTCGAGACCCTTCCAGTTTCGCCGTACTGGTACGACCCGCCGATGTAAACGATGTCGGGATAACCGGTCGGGCTCGTCACCAGCGAGTCATACCAACATTGCCCGGTGCAGATGTTGTAAGCGCCGAAGCCTGGGTTCGCAGTGCTGTTGCTGGACAGCAGCGAGAAAACGGGTCCCGCACCGGCAACATCGTCCGCCCGGTAAAAGGCTGCCGCGTTGGTGCCATCATTGCCTTCCACGACGTACATCCGCGTCTTATTGTCGGGGGTCTTGTTTACGGCGAACTCCGGACGTGTCGTCGTGTTTGCCGCATTCAGGGATGTCTTGATCTGTGTCCAGGTCGTGCCTCCGTCAACAGATCGCCAGATGCCGCGCGCGTAAGACGCCGCATACAGAGTGTTGGCGTCGGTCGGATCGATGGCCACGCGGCGCACACCACGAGGGGAACACGGGGTTCCGTTGTTCGCTTCGGTGGTGTCACCCGTACATGCAGCAGCGTTTGCCGATCCATTGTGAACGAAGGTCCACGTCGAACCACCGTCGGTGGAGCGGTACAAACCCCACTTCGCAGCGCCCGGAACGAGCGAAACTCCGCCTCCCGTGGTCGAAGTCACACCACGTACTCCGCGAGTTGTGCCTACATAGATCGTATTGGGATCGCCCGGCTTAACTGCGATCGTGCCGATCGATCGGCCGTTGAATTCGGCCTTTCCCATAACACCTGACCAGGTGTCGCCACCGTCGGTGGATTTGTACAATCCAACACCTGCGGCTGAGTCAGCACTCGCGTTCGCTTCTCCGGTGCCAACCCAGATTGTATTGCCGCTCGGATCGTTGGGGTCCACGGTGATCGATCCGACCGCATTGATACCGAACGGCGTAGCGAGGTATCTCCACTGCGGCTCACCCGTAAGCGCGTTGTCGGCGCGCCAGACTCCGCCGCCGGCCGGCGTTGCCCAAAGACGGCAATTCCCCGGAACGCATGTGTTAGACACTGCCAGGGACGTGGTACGCCCTGCTGCAATGTAGAGATTCGGTACGTAAGAACCGGCGTCGCGCAGCGGCGTCAGTTGATACTGAGCGTTGCTTGGTCCAACCGAAACCCACTGGCCGGGGCGGCCCTTACCGCGCGTGAACGCACGGCCCCTGATGGCGGCTGCGGCTTCACGGGATGAGTCAATGAGCGCCAGCGGGATATCCGTGTCTGGATAAGCCCGGTTCAAGAATGCTTCTTCTTCCGGCGTGCCTGCTCCAGTGGGTGACATGCCCTGGTTCCCAGGCAGGGCTCGGTGCAGTTTCTCCAGGTGACGGGCCAATGCCTTCGGCTTCTTATCGGATTCCTCACCGCGAGCATCGTCCATCTCACGTTTGGTTTGCTTCTTTGCGACGGTATTGTTCGCAGTCTTCGAGGCTTTCGACTGCGCCTTAGATTGGTTGACCTTTACCTTCTTAGCTTGTGAACTCGAACTTTGCTTGGCGGGATTAGCGGACTTCTCTGTGGCCCACAATGAGCCCACAAGGGACAGCAGAAGGCATACTGCCACTGCCTGCAGAGACTTCATGTTTCATTCCTCCTGGAACCGGAGACGTAAAGGTTGGGATTCTTGCGACCCCACGTCGCGATATGCGAGGAAGCAAACTTACTCTCTCGGATGGCGATGTCAAGCGAAACCTACTATTTACCTCGTTGATAATGTGGTTTTGTTGAAAAGAGTGAAAAACCTTTGCGCAATGTGGGAAACAACTTTCCCTCTCCCCGGGCATCGCCTATCTGGTGCTCACCCATTTTTTACTAGTTGGTAAATGGAAGATTTAGCTCGAAAAGCCGTGGAAGACGCCTCTCCCGTTTTGGGAATTCCGCCTGAATGTGCGTCAGTTCCCCGCCTCCGCCGCTCATGATTCGGAGTACCATCTGCACCGGGGACGACGACTTTCACCCTGAGTGAAAGTGAACCCAGACGTGCATTTTGGAGCCGTTGTTATGAAACTCAGTTTCATACCTAGGGTGTCGTTGATTTGTCTGACGCTTTTCAGTTCATTCAGTTGGGCGCAAGAAGCGCAGAAGCAGGAGACCGCGCCTACGCCCGCTCAACAAGAACGCTCGCTCGTCTATAAGCCCGAAGCGCCACCGTCCCCGGAGGTCTTTACTCCCAGTGCGGCTGCACAGAGATTCAACTTCGGGAAGGTGGACCTCGAACTACTGAGGCAGGTGAACGCCTTCGATAAATACATCGAAGAGAAGGGCTGGATTTACTCGGACCCGGCAGTAACCGGATACGTTAATCGCATCGGGCGCAGTGTCGTTCCGCCCAGCGCACCGGAAAATGTGGAATGGAAGTTCTTCGTCGTTCGCGACCCGACGCCGAATGCCTTCGCGCTGCCGAACGGGTCTATCTACATTCACAGCGGACTGCTGTCACGCCTGGAAAATGAGGCCCAGCTTGCTGGTGTACTCGCTCACGAAAGCACGCATGTCTTTAACCGCCACGTCTATACCGGTTATCACGACATGCGGAAGAAGATTGTGGCTATCGAAGTGATCCAGGCCGGTGCAACGGCGGCGGGTCTGGCCGGAGCAAGCGTCGGGATTGTGAACGCGATCGGAAATCTTATTCCCCTAGCCCTGGCGGAGTCGGTTTTCGGCTATCGTCGCGAACTGGAGCACGAGTCCGATGTGTACGCGGTTCGCGTGATGAAGAATGCCGGATACGATCCGATCGAAATGTCCAAAGCTCTGGAGATGCTCAAGAAGGGGCCGGAAGTCGACCTGAGCGACGAAAACCTCTTCTGGTCCGATCACCCCAAGCTGACGGATCGGGTCGTCGATACCAAGCAAATCGCCGAGCAGATCGGTCGACCGGAAGGGGGCGGCCGAGTGGGCGCCGAGGATTTCATCGCTTCGATCAAGAGTGGAATTCGCCATGACGCCGGATTGGCGATGATGCTGGGCAAGCCGCGCACAGCCGTAGATATTGCCAAGAGACTTCTAGTTCTTGAACCGCATAACGCTGAAAACTACGTCCTGCTCGGCGATGCGTATCGCGCGCTCGGCGCCCGCACTGCCGTACCCGAAGACGACGAGACCACAAAAGACGGCAAGAAGCGCACGAGGAAGATGCTCTCGAAGTTGACCCAGGAGGAATACGAGAAGGCGTTAATGGACGCCCCTGGAGGGAAGGACAAGTGGGAGGCTAATTTACGCGAAGCGGAGAGCGCTTACGCAAAAGCCTTCGAACTTGACGCGCAAAATCCGGCAGCCTACCGGGGCCAGGCCTTTTTGTACGAACAGCAGGGCAAACCAACCGAGGCCATCGCCGACTTCCAGAAATACCTGGAACTCACCTCGGCACCTAAGGATATACGTCAAATCAAAGCGCATATCGAATCGCTCCAGAAGAGATTGGTTTCACCCCCGAGTGCAGCGACCACTACTACCACTGGAGTAGGAAAATGAAAAAGGCATTCGTACTGACATTACTTTTTACTTTTTGTCTTGGAGCAGAAGCGCAGTTTGAGCATCCGGACCTCAAGTCCGGCAAGAAGCACATCCAGAAACTCGTATTGATGCCGATCCAGGCAGAGATCTCGCGCGTCAGTATGAAGGGCCCCGAACCCATGATGGAGGAGTCCCGGAAAGCCGAGAAGGACTTGACACCTGTTGTCATGGCCTCGCTCAAGGATCTCAAATGCGAAATCAACGACACTGCGCTTGCTCCCGAAGTATTAAAGGACGATGCCGAGCTGCGCTATGTCGTTGACGATCTCCAGAAGAAGTACGATGCGACCATGGAGCCGATGATCAAGAAATCAAAAGACGTCCGTAAGGGCCGGTTCACCATGGGGGACATCGTCACCAAGCTGCCCGCCGGTGAAGGAGCCGACGCACTCGTCTTCGTACGCGCTTCTGCCCAGGTGCTGACCGGTGGCAAAAAAGCTTTCGGATGGATCGTTGGCGGCCAAGCCTTTGACGTGATGCAGATTCTGGTTGGCGTGGTGGATGCGAAGAACGGAGATGTCCTGTACTTTGCAAAGCCGGTCATGCTCAAGAACCTTGCTAAAGATCCCGCGGACGCCAAAAGCGGTATCGACAAGTCGTTTAAGAATTTCGCCAAAGCGAACAATTTGTCGGCGCCGGCACAATCCGCAGCCTCTCAACCGCCGGCAGCACAGACTCAGGGGAAGCCTTCCGAAGCTGGCAAATAAATCGTCTTGTGCATGGAAGGAAACGTATGAGACCAAAGCTCATTGTCGCGATTTTGATGGCATTTGTTGCTTGGCAAGCGTTTGCCCAAACTTCCGACGCGTCCGGGCAGGAGAAGGTCTTCGTCTTCGTACAGCGAACGCAAGGCCACATCAAGCATAGCGACGCTACCGTATTTCAAACCGTCATCGACGATCTTCTAGCAACATTGCGTGAGAAGAACGTTTCCCTTGCCGAACTGAAGGGCACCTCGAAGTTCTATTCTGATTTCCCTACGGAACTGGATAAGGTCTTTGAGATGGCGCGTGAAGCCGGAGCGACGAGCGTCCTATACGTTGTCGTGGATCGTCCGATAAGTAAGTGGCTCAAGGTAACCATGCAATGCTTTGACCTTGATCGCAAGCAGCTCTGGAAAGAAGAAGCAGCCAGTGGGGGCGGATTTTCAGGCGGCCACGGACTGGAAGTAACTACAAAGCGAATTCACGAGGATCTCGCAAGACACATCGGGCAGCCCGGACTCGCATTTTCGGCAGATCCGAGAACCACGAACGATAAGGGGAGATAAGCGATTGGCCGAGGCTCATGCCACCTAAGGCACCCCTTCAATTGACCGGCCTCCACGAATTAAAGTACCTTTCGAGCATCCGACATTGCGGGAGTACGCACTCGTGTGCCAGCCGGAAGGGACCCTTATGTCCGTTGCGAAAATTGGGCGTTACGAAATCGTCGGAGAACTCGGAAAAGGTGCCATGGGCATGGTCTATAAGGCCATGGACCCCAATATCGGACGAACCGTCGCGCTCAAAACCATGCGGGTGGACATTCATGCCGACAAGCATGACGAGATGCTGCGGCGTTTTCACAACGAAGCTCGTGCCGCCGGCGCCCTGAACCATCCCAACATCGTAACCATCTACGACGCAGGTGAAGCCGACGGTGTGTTTTACATCGCGATGGAGATTATCGAAGGGCGGTCGCTTTCGACCCTTCTGGCCGAGCGCAAGTCTCTTTCCGCACAGGAAGTGGTAGAAATCGGAACTCAGGTTTGCGCCGGTCTTCAATACGCGCATCTGAAGAAGGTCATTCATCGCGACATCAAGCCTGCGAACATCATGCTCTCGGCTGGCGGCCAGGTTAAGATCACCGACTTCGGTATAGCCAAGGCCGGAGCAAGCCTGACCCATAGCGGCGAAGTCGTTGGTACCCCGAACTACATGTCGCCCGAACAGGTGAAGGGCCGTGCGCTCGACGGGCGCAGCGACCTGTTCTCGACCGGTGTGGTCCTGTACGAAATGTTGACCGGGGAGCGTCCGTTCACCGGAGACTCCGTTACCACGATCATCTACAAGATCGTTCATGAGACTCCGATTCCTCCCCGTGAACTCGACGTCACCATTCACCCGGGCCTGAGCATGATCGTTACCAAGTGCCTGGCGAAAGATCCCGAGGATCGCTATCAAGAGGCGGTCGATCTTTCCACCGCACTGAAAAGCTACAAGATCGTTTCAGTGCCGGAACCCCGGCATGTCGCTCCTCCCCGGCCCATCACTCCGCCGACGGTGGCGACCACGCCGGTCCCAGTTTTTGGGGCGCATCATCTCGGCAATGGCCAAACGGGAACGGCGGTTCAGGTCTCTCCCGATGCGCCTACCTCGGCCATCGATATTCGCGGTGCTCAGCAACACAAGCCTCCAGCGAAGCGAATGTGGGTGGTGTTCGGCATACTCTCTGCCCTGCTAATCGTCGGCGCGAGCGCGATTCGTTCCTTCCGCTCGACACCGCCATCGGCCCCCTCGGTTCAGCAGTCCACGCCCGCGCCGCCGTCTGAAGTTCCAGCACCTCCTGTGCCGCAGATTCCTGCTGAGAAGATCCGACAGGCGCAGGAACTGGCCGCAGACATACAGCGCCAGGTCGAGCAGCAACTGTCAACATCAGAAAAGGTGCAGGTCAGCGGAATTGGGGATTTACGTATCACTTCCAATCCATCCGGCGCTCACGTATCTATCGATGGGGTGTCTCAGGAGTGGTTTGTCACACCGTTCAACGCACCCCCGATGAAGGCAGGCACACACACGCTCACCGCGAACGCACCGGGGCTGCCTGCGCAGACACGCATTGTGGAAGTTGTGCCGCGTAAGAAGACCGTTGTCGACTTCCAACTTGCTGGCGACAATGCCATCTACAACATTGCCA
Organism: Terriglobales bacterium; assembly: GCA_035561515.1. Lineage (NCBI taxonomy): Bacteria > Pseudomonadati > Acidobacteriota > Terriglobia > Terriglobales > Terriglobales bacterium. The sequence continues at coordinate 72,941 of DATMXP010000022.1, forward strand.
GCTTACCCAATGGCGCGGAAATACTAATCGACGGGGTGGCCACCGGCAGCCGAACTCCGGCCCAGATGATGATCAAGCCGGGACAGCATCGCGTCACCTTGCGCCTGGAAGGATTCGAACCGGTCGACGTTGTAACCAGTGCTGCTCCTGGTGGCGAGGTCAACTTATCGCCCCAGTTGCGCGCCCGTAACTCCGTAGATATCTCCTCCGGTTTGCAACCTGACTCGCCCGGTCTTGCCGCCTTGGCACGCCTGCGTGGGGTTCCCATCACAGGGGAGATTCCTCCAGGCCATGGCATGATCCAGGTGAGGACTCGTCCGCGCTCCGCAACGGTAACAGTGGATGGCACGGATTTGAGCTCTGCCACGCCGGCACGGCTGCCACTAAAGCCGGGAAGGTATAACGTCCTGGTGAAAAAGACCGGTTTTCGGCCAGTTTCTCGAATCGTTGAAGTGGAAGAAGGAAAAGTGGTGGAACTGGATGAGGTCCTTCTGCGCCAGCGATAGATCACTTTGCGCAGTACTTCTGGTATTGAGCGTCGATGAATCCGTCCGTCATCCCCGCGATGTAATCACATACCACACGTGCAAGGCTCTCTGTCTGCGACTTGGACTGGTAGCTTGAAGGAAGATCGTCCGGGTGCTCCATCCAGAACTCGAAGAGCTCGGCGACGACTTCCTCCGCCCGTGACTTGTCCGGCTTTAATTCGCGGCTGTAGTAAAGGTTCGCGTAGAGGAACTCTTTAACCTGGCGGCGGTGTTCATCCACTGCAGGACTGAACTGCACCAACCGCTCCGGATACCGGCGAACATCGTCCAGGCTGCAAACACCTGCGGAACGTATCCGTGCTCGAGTGTTCTCAATCAAGTCCGTCACTAGCTCGTTGAAGAAGATCTTCAGCGCCTCATTGAACTTCAGCTTTTCCATTGCATCGGGGAACCTTGCTTCCGCGATGTTGTAGAACTTTTTAAACGCCGGTACGCCATCGCAAATCAGCGGCACAGTCAGGATGTCAGACTCGTAGCCGTCATCCAGGTCCGCGGTGTTGTATCCAATCTCGTCCGTCAGGTCGATCAACTGGGCCTCCAGCGGCGGACGCTGGTCCAGTAAGTATTCGCGCAATCCCGGGTATGCTGCCGGAGCATAATCACGCGAGTGCTTGATGATACCTTCGCGAACCTCGAAAGTCAGGTTCAGTCCGCGAAATGCGGCATAGCGCAGTTCAAAGTCCTCCACGATACGCAACGCGTGCAGGTTGTGATCGAAGGACAAGCCGTGACGTTTCATGCACTCGTCCAAGGCCTTCTCTCCGGCGTGGCCGAAGGGTGGATGTCCGATGTCGTGTACCAATGCCAGAGTTTCCACCAGGTCCACGTTAAGGCCCAACTGCTCCGCGATGGTTCTCGAGATTTGCGCTACCTCGATGGTGTGCGTCAGGCGGTTGCGAAAATGATCGCTGACCTTATCGGTGAAAACCTGGGTCTTGTCCTCAAGGCGACGAAACGCACGTGCGTGGATCACACGATCGCGATCGCGCTGGAAGTCGTTGCGGTACGGGTGCGGAGTTTCGGGATGTCGGCGTCCGCGAGATTGTTCGACTCGCACCGCGTAGTCGGCGAGCATGGGTGGAGTGTAACAAATCGAAAAGACGGTATCGATGGCCGCGCACTCCTATTGCAGCAAGGAGTTACGAAAGAAATTTTGTTCATGAGTTCCAATTTGGGAACTGCCTATCCTCTTATGAATAAAAGGGTTACGCGGACGGTATTTTGCGACGGCCTACGAGTGAGCCATGTCACGTTTCAGTGTGACTTTGGTAGTTGCCCATTCTCTTCCAGGGGCGGATAATTATGATATTGAAAATGATTTTCAATTTCGAACAAGGCGACATGCAGACCCCAGAGAGAGACCGCTCCGTCCCATTGGCTGAACTGCGCGAGGGTGATCTCGCGGTTCTCGCCGGAATCGACCTCCCGCACCAAACCGCGGAACACCTGATGTGCCTAGGGTTCATTCCCGGGGTGGAGGTTACCGTAGGAAAGAGCGGGCCGGGCGGCGACCCGCGTGTGTACAACGTAGACGGTTCCAATGTCGCCCTACGTTCCGATGTGAGCGCCAACGTCACCGTAATCCCCAAGATGTACCGGACGCAGGGATGACATGGGTGCCGTAGTCGATCTTGGGATCCCCTCCCCCGCAAAATCCCGAAACAAGATTGAATCCGTTGCCATCGTTGGGCCACCCAATTCCGGCAAATCGACGCTGTTCAATCGACTGACCGGACTACGACAGAAAGTCGCGAATTTCCCGGGTGTCACCGTTGAGCATCATATCGGCTATCTCCGAACGGGCCGGGGCAAAGAGATCGCGCTGATTGATCTTCCCGGCATCTACAGCCTCACGCCAAAATCCGAAGACGAACGGGTGACCGTGGACGTGCTGCGCGGCGACATGCCCGGCACGCCGAAGCCCGACGCCATCATCCTGATCCTTGACGCCACGAATCTAAACCGGCACCTGGTACTAGCTGCACGCGTGATTGCGGTCGGCCTGCCGACGCTGGTGCTCCTCAATATGGCGGACTCGCTCAAGTCGCAGGGCGGACACATCGACGTTCTCGCTCTTGCTCGCGAACTTGGCACGCCCGTCGCGCTGGTCAGCGCCGCAAAGGGTGAAGGTCTGGAAGTGGTAGAGAACTTCCTGAAGTCCAGCACCGACTCGCCGAAGCCGGTCGAAATTCCAGTGATCAATGACGTGGCTCGGTGCCGCGAGTGGGCGTGCACCGTGGCCGACAAATCGTCGTACCGGAAGCCGCTTCCGTCGGTGTGGACCAAGCGTCTCGATTCGATTGTCCTCGACAAAAAGTGGGGACCGCTGATCTTCACCGCGGTTGTGATCGGCGTCTTTCAGTGCATATTCACGCTCGGGCAGCCACTCTCGGAGGCCCTGGGAGGACTGCTCAATTCGGCCGGCATCCTGCTTGGTTCGGTTCTTCCGGAGGGCTGGTTCAAGTCGCTACTGATCGATGGTGCTTTCAGCGGCGTTACATCTGTGCTTGTCTTCCTGCCGCAGATCCTGCTTCTTTTCCTGGTGATCGGAGTACTTGAAGATTCGGGCTATCTAGCACGCGCGGCCGTCATTACGGACCGAACCATGCGGAAGGTTGGGCTGAACGGTAAGTCGTTCATCCCGCTGCTTTCGGCGTATGCCTGTGCCGTTCCGGCGATCATGGCCACCCGCACGATCGAGGACAAACGTGATCGCATCGCCACGATTCTGATTGCGCCATTCATGACGTGCTCTGCGCGCCTGCCGGTATACACCATGATCATTGCCGCATTCATTCCTGAGCACAAGATCCTTGGTCCGGTATTCGGATCGCGTGCGGCCGCGATGCTTGGGCTATATGTGCTTGGATTCATCGCTGCCGTGATTACGGCACGCATCTTGAAGTCTTCGATCCTGAAGAGTAAGGACTCACCGTTCATCCTTGAGTTGCCACCGTATCGCTGGCCGACGTTCCAATCGCTTGGGCTGCGCTTGCTGGACCGCTCGAAAGCGTTCCTGTTGCGGGCTGGTACGGTGATCCTGCTTGTCTCGATCATTTTGTGGGGACTCACTCACCTTCCGCTGAAGAACGGACAGCCTCCGGAGATTGGCAACAGCCTGGTGGCGCAGTTTGGACACACGATTGAGCCCGCGATCCGGCCTCTTGGGTTCGATTGGAAAATCGGCGTCGGACTGGTCACTTCGATTGCCGCACGCGAGGTCATCATCTCGACGCTGGGTACACTCAACGGACTTGATCCCCAGTCGCAGGAACTCAGCCTTCAGCAGGCTCTTCAGACCCAGTTGACGCTCGGGGGAGCGGTGGCCCTGCTCATCTTCTTCGCCTTCGCTATGCAGTGTACCTCGACGCTCGCGGTCGTTCGGCGGGAGACGAACTCATGGAAGTGGCCGGCCATCCAGTTTGCGTACATGACGACGCTTGCATACACCGGAGCACTGGCGGCCAACATCCTGGTCACAAGGATATTTCTCTAAAGGCTCAGCAATAACCCTGACGACCTGCGGTCCTCGATCGCAGGTCGTTTTTTCTCTAGACCACGACCGTGGGTTACGTGTTTTCAACGAATGTTGCAGGCCGGCTTGATTCCATGAGCCCGGCCTGGACGCATTGATGTCCAGACCGGGTTTGCATTCGCTTACTTCGACTTGCGCTGTTCAGGTTCCAACGTGGCTGAGCCGGCTTCCAGCGCTGCCCGCTTTGCGTTCCGACGGGAGTTAAGTTCGATAGCTACAAGACAGGCAACTGCTATCAGAGAAAAGAAAATTACAACGATCTTCGTGAGATCCATGATTACACCTCATTCGCGATTAGCTTTTGAATTTTGTATTGCTTAGCTGTGAAAGAGGGCGAATGAGGGTGGAGCGCGCGGCACAGCCGGTGCCAGTGCGATTACAGCGCAAACGACAGAATCAGACTCCTGCTCCAGCCAGGATGAAACGTTGGACCTGAAAGCAGCAACCGCGGCCTCGGCAATCGACTCGAAGCGAAGACTCCGAACAGATTTCAGGTGAAACTGCGATGAGTCCTGCGGCCGAGCTATAGCGGACGAGGAACCCTGCGACTTCGCAACGAAGAGTAATTCGTGCGTTTGTGGGTTAGCGGTTGAATTGTTAGGAACTAGAGGAACGAACAACGAGAAGGCGAGCGTAGTCAGCAACAACACTGCTACGGTGTACCTCTTCGTGGCCAGTCCCATACCTCAATTGTACAGTTCAGGAGGTTATGGGCTGGCCCTGGAGGCTAATTATTGTGCGGGGGCGAAGTATCCCTTGCGCGCGCGAATGATCAGGTTCTTGTCGCTGCGGGCCTGAATATTGATGGAGCGATAACGTCCATCAGCGGTGAAGTCGGCCGGCTTATAGGACAGCGCGTACTGGCTGCGCAGCTCGTCCTGAATTGTCTCAAAGGCTTTTGTAACGTCATCGATCTTGTTCGGGAAGAATGCGCGCCCACCAGTTTCTTCCGCCAGTTTGCGAAGTAGTTTGTCACCGCGACTCACCGTCGGACTGTTGTTGGTGCTGATCGCGTAGATGGTGACTTCGGCGCGGCGTGCTGCATCGATGACCTGAGGGATCGTCGCACGGCTCTGGTTGTCTTCGCCATCACTGATAAGGACGATAATCCGGCGCACTGGGCGGTCGGCACGAACATTCATTAACTTTTTCGCCGCGGCCACCTGAAGCGCGTCATAAACGGCAGAGCCTCCGCTGGGCGAGAACTTCTTTACTCCGGCCGCGAGTAGCGCGGTGTTGTCGGTGAAGTCCTGAGTAAGCGACGGCGTGGAGTCAAACGCCAGAACGAATGCCTTATCCGTGTGTGGGCGAAGGACGCGGTTGAAGAAGTTAATTGCTGATTCCTGCTCGAAGGTGAACCGTTCGGTAATGGAACCGCTGACATCGAAGACAAGTCCGACGCGTAAGGGCAGGTCGGTTTCGCTACGGAAGCTGCGGAGTGCCGCCGGCGGCTTGCCGTCGTCATAGACGGCGAGGTCTTCGGGTGTGAGATTACGTTTGAAACGGCCCTTCTTGTCTGTGGCCGTGAAGATCACGTTCACTTCCTGCACGGAAGCGCGAATGGTGGGGATCTCTTCGTCGGAGCCCTGATTATCTGGCTGGACCTGCTTGCCGCCCACGTCGTTACTGCTATCGATAGATTGGGCCCACTGCGAAGGAACAAGAATTCCCAGCAGCAGGACGGCCATAAATTTCCATCCCACGGGTGATCTCCTAAGACTGAAGCGGCAAGTATTACTTTACTTAGATGCCGCTCGGGATGGGTAGGCACCAAGGGTCATGTACACGGTAAGTAACGGTAAACAAAAGGCCGGTCCCTTTCGAGACCGGCCTTCTTCTGCTTCTTAACCGGATTAAGGTGCTTCGATCAGTTCCATTTTTCCGTCCTTCTTGCGGTGGAGGACCTTGACTCGGCCCTCATTGTCACGAAAGACGAAGACGTCGCGGTCGCGGAATTCGGCTTCCTTGACGGCTTCCTCCAGCGTCATCGGACGCATGGAAACGGACTCTGTACTGGGCACGACGTGAGCTTCGGTCACGCGTGCGATGGAAGGATAGCTATGTACCACCACCGGCACGGCTGTGGCTGCGCTGGCGCCGACGGCCATGCGCATCTCCTGAGACTGCACTTCCTGGGTATGAACTTCGCTGACCCATTTCTTACGCGGCTGGCGTTTGATGTTTCTCCAACGAGTGCGGTGCTTTACCACCTGTTTCTCGATGTGCTGGAGCGCTTCGCCCACGGCGACGGTCATGTCTGAATTCGATTCCGCCGCGCCAACGACAGGGGTGACGCGGGTGGAGACGGTGATCTCCGCCTTAAAGCGGCGCTTTTCACAGGCGAGAATTACTTTGCTTTCGAAGGAGTTTCCAAGAATTCGGGTGAGCTTGTTAAGACCGTGTTCGACTTGCTTGCGGATATCAGGAGTGATTTCGTACTGTCTGCCGGTGTACTCAACGTTCATTGATCATCCCCCTAAAAATCGGCCGTGGCCAGGAGTGCCGCGTCCGCTGGGTTCACTATCACCAAATGACGTTCGCTGCCTTTGCTGGAGCCTTCCCTCCGCCTCAGGTAGCTTTGTTTACTGGCTTGCCGGTCCTGCCAGCTTGTTTCGCACCTTCCTTTCGGATTGGAGAGTCATTTTGAGGAGTGTTGCGGGAGTCTAGTCCCCGAAGCACTTCCCGTCAAATACAAATCTTAGTCCTTCACGCGACGCTGGTGAGTACTGGGAATTTTCATATCTTCCCGATACTTTGCAACCGTCCGGCGCGTGACCTGGATTCCCTGCGATTGAAGAATCCGGGTAATTTGCTCGTCAGTCAAAGGCCGAGCCGGGTCTTCTTCTTCGATCAATTTTTTGACGCGGCGCTTCAAAATCAGCAGCGAGGTATTCCCGCCTTCCGGACCCTGCACGCTCTCGCTGAAGAAATAACGCAATTCAAAGACGCCCTGAGGCGTATGCGCGTACTTGTTGGCGACCGCGCGGCTCACGGTCGAAGGATGGACACCGATCTCCTCGGCGACCTCCTTGATCATCATGGGCTTGAGATAGTCAATTCCCTGATCGAGGAATTCCTCCTGGCGCCCGATGATCGCGTAGCAGACCTTGGTGATTGTCTGCTTACGCTGCTCGATGTTCTTGATGAGCTGAATGGCGGACTTATAACGTTCCTTGACGTAGTTGCGGACGTCCTTCTCAGCCGCGTCGCGATTCATCAGCCGCTTGTAGCTGGTATTCAGCCGGAGCTGCGGAACGTCGTCGTCGTTGAGCATGACGAAGTATTCGTCGCCCTGCTTGATGAAAGCGACATCGGGCTCGATGAGCCGGGGCGCAACCACGTTGTACCGCAGGCCGGGCTTGGGATCGAGAGTACGGATGTACTCGAGTGCGGCCTGAATCGCCTCAAGCGGCCTGCCCATCGCCTTCGTAATTTCCTTGAACTGCTTCATCTGCACGTGACGCAGATGATTTCGGACGATCTCGATGGAGTCGTTCAGGATTTCTTCGGTGGTGCCGTTAACGCCGGTCTCCTCTTTCAGGTTCTTGTGATAAAGAAGCTGCGCGAGTAGGCACCCGCGAAGATCGCTGGCAGCAACGCCCACCGGATCCATCTGCCGGACACACGCGATGGCGTGACGGAGATCGGCACGTGTGAAGAAACGCTGGCCCTCTTCTTCCGGCGCCGGTTCTGGAACTGGCTCAGCTTCGGCCACAGCAATGTGTTGCTCAACGCCAATGATGGCAACGGGGTCAGCCGATTCCATCGGCACTTCGAGGTCGGATGGGCTGATGCCGAGAAGGAGTGCCTCTGCCTTCGCGGCAGATTCGCCATCGTCAATCAGTATCGGAGCTTCTTCGGACACAGCCGGAGAGGCCGTGGTGTCTTCGCGAGCGTCCGCCAACAGTTGCTCGGCCGGACTTGGCGCCCGGTAATCGACGAGCGCCTGGGTCATGAGCTCGTCTTCGGTGGCAGCGAGATAGCCGTCGTCGTTCAGGTTTCCAATGACTAGTTCTGCGGCGATTCGTTGCGGCTCGGTCAGGTGAATCGCGCCCAGTTGCCACATCAGGTGGTCGGTCAGAGTGCTGGGCTTGGAAAGAAAATTTTCGAACGAAGGCTTCTCGTAGGACTCGATCTCACTGTTGGTGCGGTAACCGGGGTCGAGATATTCCTGAAAGAATGAGCCGAAGTCGACGTGTTCAAAAGGGTCTTCTTTCCCCTTGAATACCGGGTCGGCCTCGTCGGAAGCAGGAGAAGTGGCGCGATCTCGATCTTCTTCGCGCGCAGCAACTTCGTCTAGCAGGGGAACCGAACCGTCGAATTCCTCGAGGACAGGGTTCTCAACCATCTCGGCGGTAATCATGTCCTTCAACTCAATCTTGTTCAGAGCCAGGACGGAAACCATCTGGACGAGTCCGGGCGTCAGAATCTGCTTCTGCGAAACCTTGAGATTGAGTCTGGGCTGCAGTAGTACCATTTGGCCTATTCGGATCTAGACAAGCGAGAAACTCTCGCCTAGATAGACGCGCCGGACCTCTGGGTCGTTGCCGAGTTCCTCGGGTGTTCCGGTGCGGAAAATCTTCCCTTCGTTAATGATGTAAGCACGGTTTGTGACCGATAGCGTCTCACGGACGTTATGGTCGGTGATCAAAATGCCGATCCCGCTGTTCTTGAGATCGAAGATTATCTTTTGCAGGTCGTCGACGGCGATTGGGTCAATACCCGAGAACGGCTCGTCGAGGAGAATAAAGCTCGGGGAAATGCAAAGAGCGCGTCCGATTTCAACTCTTCGCCGTTCACCACCGGACAAGGCGTATCCACGATTCTTCCGGATATGGCCCAACCCGAGCTGTTCGATCAACCGTTCCATGCGCTCCCTGCGTTCGTGCCAGGAGATCGGTTGAGCCTCCAGCACTGCCAGGATGTTTTCTTCTACCGTCAATTTTCGGAAAACTGACGGCTCCTGGGGGAGATAGCTAATCCCATAATTTCGGGCCCGTAGATACATCGGCACCGAAGTGATGTCAGCCCCGTCCAGCAGAATTCGTCCCAAATCGGGAGGCGTGAGACCCACAATCATGTAGAACGATGTGGTCTTGCCGGCGCCGTTCGGACCTAAGAGGCCGACGACCTCACCCTGAGAGACGTGTAAGCTGACGCCATTTACGACCCGACGACCCTTGTACGTTTTGCCAATTTCTTCGGTCGCCAGTGTCTGCATCTACTTGATAACTCTAGCTTTGGTGACACTCTGAGCGGATTCCCCGCCCTCAATCAGCACCCTATCATCGCGACTGAAGAAAGTCAACGAAACCCCGGTAACTTTGCCGTGTTCGGCATCAAAAATGCTAGGCGGACCGCCGGTCAGCGTAAAACTGCCGTCCTTGGCAACGTAGGTCAGGCGATTTCCCGTACCCCGCCGTGCCTGCTGCTGGATGACCACCCGCCCTTCGGCAACTACCCGGTCGAGTTCACTGGCTGATTTCTCGGTGGGAGCGGCTGTCTTGTTACGGGGTTGAAGAAACACGGTCACCTGATTCGCGGTGACTGTCCCATGAACGCTCCGCATCACCACCCCGCCCTCGAACTTGGCTTGACGCTGCGAGTCGGCGTAGGTCAGGCGCTGGCCGGTCACGTTCACCGGTGTTTGTTTTCCTTTTTCGGCCTGCTCCACAAATACCGTCGAGACCAGACGACTTGGATTTCCCTGCGCAACAACCGTCCGCTTGCCGCGATTGAATTCGATAGTGGGAGCTTCCACGATGTTCGCGCCCTGCCACAACCGCGCGCCGCCTGAGAAGCGTGCGCTTTCCTCGGAGCGCCTGGCCGTCATCGTCGTCGCCGTAACATGGATCGGGTCGGATGAAGCCAGTAAAGCGCCACTTGGTTGGGCTTCAAGTTGCGAATAGGTTGTCTTGACGGAACCCTCGGCAACCGCGTCTCCCGTCCGACGATTGATGCGCATACGGTCCGCGGTGGTGGTGGCGCCGGCATCGGTGACGCGCGGCGATCCGGTCAGTACGAACAGTTCGGTTTGCGGATCGTAGGTGGCGCGTTCGGCGAACGCTTCGGTACTGGTTTCGCCCTTCTTGGCGGCCGCTTCGATGTAATGGAAGTTGCCCTGTTGAACGATGCCGTCAAGACCACCAGCGGGATTCATCCGCAGGGTCAGGATGTCGGAAGAGGTGGTCTTGTCCGGCTGGCCCGGTGTGGATGAAACGACTCGCGCGTTCGGTGAGCCAGTGACGTTGGCAAGCCGTCCGCGCCGATCGAAGTCCGCTACGAATCGCCCAGCGGTCGCTACGGTGGTGCTGGAGTTCTTGGATGGGGTGGACGCAGTGGCGCTGGCGAGGGTGATCTGCGCCGGACCGCCGGTTTCGGCGCGACGTCGCCCTGAACCTTCCAGCGTAAATGAGACGGCATCCGAAGTGAGTGCCATCGACTGACCATCGGATTTATTGCGGGGCGGATTCTGGACGAATCGGACGTTCTCAACCGCGCGGACCCGTTGGAGGCGGCTTTGAGCGCCAAAATCCAGCAGCATGCGTCCGGCAGTACCGTGCATGGGCTGATCGCCCTCGGCGTTCATGCTGACGCCTCCGGTCAACTGCGCGGTCTTTATCTGATTGCGCGCATCGAGCACGACTTCGCCGGCCGGTGCGGTTGCATGCGTGGCATTCTTGCCCGTGGTGTTCGCGACAACACCACCTGACGCAGCCAGCCGATCGATGGAGTTGTCGTCCCGTAGAAAGACGATGAGCTGCCGGGCGGAAATATCGCCGGAGGAGCGTGTGACCCGCGCGTCCGAAAAGTTCATCCGCCGTGGCTCATTTGTGAATACCGCGTGGGAGGCGTTGAGGCGACCGCTGGGTTCGCCGGTCTGCTCAGCCATTTGGATGACTTCTATTTGCGATCTCAACGTGAGCTTCTGGGCGCGTGAGTCGTAAATGGCGCCCATGGCGGAGCCACTTGCCTGCGGAATGCGAAACTCGATTCGGTTATTCGTTTGCGCAAGTCCCGTATTCCGGTTGAACGTGAGTCCACTGGTCTTAAGGTGGATCGTGTTGCGCAATTCCTTGGGAGGAGCCTGGTCCGGCCGCGCCCCTCTGTCGGCGACTCCCTGAAGATCGATATGGACTTCTCCGCGCGCGGAGATTTCGCCCGTGGAAGGCTCATACTCGAAGTCAGAACCGTAAATCTGGTCGAAGCGGTCATTGTCGCGGCCGTAAATGACAATGTTCACCTCGTGGAGTTCAGCGCGACCGCTCTTGACCTGGACGGCTTTGGAGGCGCGGACCGTGAATATGGTGCGCCCACCTTCGGATTTCGAAAAGGAGAAGTCCGTTGTGCTCTGCTGAACGTCGATTCCGAGCTTCTCGGCTTTTCGCGTGATCGTTCTCTCGAGCATATAACGCGCAATATAGTTGCGGGCGTAGAAGCCAATCACCACCAGCAGCAGCGCTGTGATCGCGATGGCAAACCACTTTCGGAGCCGTCGAGTGTCGAGAGACATGAAGATCTAGTTTAGTTCAGCAAGGAAACTACTGTTTCGTCCAGTTGGAGCCGCCGTCAGCGGTAGACCAAGTCTCGCCCGTAGACGTGGAAACTAAGCCATGGTTCGCGTCCGTGAAGCGGATGGCTGTGATATCACCCTGGATGGTCGCGCCCGCGGAGGCCGGAGAAATCGGCGCCCATGTTTGACCGGCATCCGCGGAATGCATCAGCACACCCTTCGCTCCACCAGCCCAGATCGAATTACGGATGAACGCCACTGCGCTGAATTTCTGCTCCGGCAAAGCTCGTTCCCAAGTCAGGCCGTGATCAAACGAGCGCTGGAGGTATCCGTCGGAAGAGATGTTCCAGTTCGTGGGTGCTGCGTACCTCGTCTGGCGAGCCTTGGCGAGGCCTTGTGCCTGCCGCCCTGGTGCCGCAGCCATCGGCGCTGCGCCACCCTGGAGGTTTGGCTTGGACTTGAACTGCGCTTCGACATTCGCCTGCGCAGGAGGAGCTACGCTGTAGGCGAATGTGTCGGCTTGTGGGGCGGCTTGAGCTTGCGGTGCAATCGGAACTTCCTTCTTCTGGGCCAAAGCGTCGGCGTCGTTCCGGCTTTCTGTGCGGATATTCGCCATCGCCATGTTCATGTTCGCACCGCCGACTCGAGCAGTCTCAGGGCGTCCAACTGGCGGAGGAGGCGCGGGAACTGCTGCTGCCGTCTCAGCGGCGACCTTCGCCTGCGTCATTTCGACGTTGGCAGCCGAGAGATCTCGAGCCCTATCCACCCGTGCGGCAATCTCTTCCGATGAAGAGGGTGACTCCGCCGGCAACTTCTCATAGCGAACCTGAGGCTTCTGCAACCCGGCGACTGCGCCTTTGTCAGCCGACGCCGGTGCTCCTTCCGGCTGATTCAGGTCGGCAGCGGATGGCGCCTTCGACATCGGGATCGGAGCAGTGGGTTCGGTCTTGGCGCCCACCATCGAGTGTTGCGGCTCAACCTGTTTGCGCTGAATCGTGTTCACCGAAACAATCACCAACACCAAGGCGGCACTCGCGGCAACCGCTCCCCAGCGAAGCACAGGCCACTTCCAAAACGCCGGACGGGCTTCTGCAACCGATGCCGTCTCGGGGACAGGCGGAGCGGCAAGCGCGATCACTTCCCGGCACTCTGCACAAGTCGCCAGGTGCGCAAGCACCTGCTGACGTTCGCGGGCGGTCAGCGTCTGCTCAGAGAAGGCTGTGAGCAGGTCGGCATCTGGATGTGCCGCCCCCGCTGCCTGCATCTGCTGAAGGCCGCGACGTTCCGGATTGGAGAAGCCAGTCATGGTTGCTTTCGTTGAGTGCCCTGGTCGGAAACCTCTTACTTATGGAACGCTCAACCACCCTTTTCTTGCGCGAGCCCTTCGCGGACGCTGACGTTCAGGTCGCGTACGTCGGATTCGAGAGCTTCGTCCACCTGGCGGCGAGTCATGCCGCGCTTGAGAAGGTTCTCCCGGATCGCCTTCCGAAGAGCGTTGGTAATGCGGTCGAGCTTGCGGCTGGCGGTCGCCTCGTGGAAACCGAGCATCCTGCCGATCTCGGCCAACTTGCGCCCGTCCAGATAATACGCCGTCAAGATCACCCGTGATTCGGAATCGAGAGCGGCCAATGCCTCGGAAATGGCGGAATCTACACGCGAATCCGGGGACGAGGCGGGTACGCTCTCAGGTGCTTGGAACTGAGCACCTTCCTCCTGCTCCTCTTCAAGACTGACCAGTCTTTTCTTTGACCGGTACCGGTTGACGAACTCCTGCGCGATAACTGTGCGCAGCCACCCTTCCAGTGAACCGCGCCCGGTATACGAGCTAAGTTTCGAGACTCTCTGCCCGTCGCGCTCAGTCATGCCATACAGGTCGGCGTAGATAGAGTCGGCGAGGTCCTTGGCCTGCGACGCCTCGCGCACGATCCCGAGGGCCGTGTCGTAAAGCAGTTCACGGAACCGTGCCATGAACTGTTCCCAGGCACGCTCATTACCAGCGGCGCAGGCCCTTGCCAGGACGAGGTCTTCCACACGCAAGCTGGTAAGCAGGTCTTCGGCTTCCTTGTGCGTAGCGTCCGAGGGCAGGTACTTCTGCGCGATGGCTGACAGCCAAGAACGGAATTCATCGGCGGCGACGGAGAACGATGTGGCCCGCGAGCGGTCGTAGAGGCTGGCTGCTACTGCCGACACCGCTGCCATAACTTCAGGCCTGACCGCAGTTTGTGGAGTTCCGCTCATGCGCCTTGGTTAGGGTAACAAGATTTCCTGCAAGTCCGACAGGGTTTGACGTTCAGCTACCAGAAAGGGAAACCCGAAGGCGCCCCGGGGCGGGATGGCCGCCTCAACCAAACCGCTCCGGGGATGAATGGTGAACGTTATGAAACGGGCCCAGTGGTTTCTTGGCTTTTGCATCGTGGCGATGTTGCTGGCTTCGGCAATTTCGCTGAAACTCCAGGCGGGACAGACTCCCTCTTACCCTTCTTCTTCGTATCGAGTTCTGGTACCACTCAGCAGCGGTAATCTCCTGATCTTCCCCGTTGTCACCAAAAGCGAGATGGATACCAGCATGTTCATCACCCTCGATGAAGGTTTACGAAGCGGCGAGGTGGTGGTGACGGAGTCGGGCAGCGTACAGCCGTTGATCCGCCGCCGGCGTCCGATGCCGCGACACGATGGCGCGCAGGTAAACACGCTCATGCTGGTCAATAACTCGAAGCGTCCGCTGCTATTGCTTGCCGGAGAGATCGTGACCGGCGGGAAGCAGGACCGAGTGATCGCAAAGGACAGAATCGTGCCGGCGGAGAGCGACCCAGTCGATCTCGGAGTGTTTTGCGTTGAGCCCGGCCGCTGGACGGCGCGCACCGAGAAGTTCGGCGGATTTGCCGGGATCGCTCAGCCCAATGTTCGCGCGAATGCGATGGCGCGGAAGGACCAGCAACAGGTATGGAGTGCCGTAAACGATTCAAAGGCACGTGTTATGCAAAATGTTCCCGAAGCGGCGCCAGAGGTAGGCCGAACAAGTTCATACGCCGCTGCAATGGAGAACGAGTCGGTCCAACGCGAACTGGACAAAATCGAAGCGCCCATCAGGAAGAACTATCAGTCGCTGATGAAGGAGTTGCGTGCGAAGAATGCGGTCGGAGTGGTGGTAGCCGTGAACGGGCAGATCCTCTGGGCCGACATTTTTGCCAGCAACGAACTACTCGCAAAGTACTGGCCGAAGCTCGTGCGTTCGTATGCCGCCGAAGCGATGACTCAGGGCACTGGTGGTGGCCGTGTGACTGAGTCGGAGGCGCAGATGTTTGTGAATCGCTTGGACGGTACCCACGAGACCGCGGAAACGGAACCTGGCCTGTATCGTCATGCAGAAATTACGGGCGGCGACTATAAGGTATTCGAACTGACGTCGCTGCTGCCGAGAACGAACTTCACCGTTCACTTGGCCAAGATGAAAGAAGATCAAGTGGCCTGGAATGTGAAGCCCAGACCCATGATGCAGCGATAGTGCGGTGCCCCTCCTTGAACTGCCCGGCCGTGTGAGCCGGGCTTTTTTGCGTACCCCCACAGAGCTTCATTTTTGCTCGTCCGTATAATCGAGTTTGTCGCCGGACAAGAGGACATGAAACCTGTGGCGGTACCAGCACCGACTATCGATGAATATCTCCGCAAACGACTGATGCCGGTTGAGGGCGGGATCCCTCACATCGACGGCATCGACATGTACGGCGATTCCATCCCGGCCGGCAGTGTGGGCGGCGACCTCTTCGAATACATCAATTTTCAGCAGCGCTACAACATCGACGGACGCATCGCCGCCGCTCTGAGGCGGGCGAAGGAGTACTTGGAGCCTCTGGCGCCAGGGATGCCAATCAGGAATTCGGTCGATGAGCACGTGCAGTGGCTCAAGACCAAGGCGGATTACACTTCCGCAGTTGCCGCTGAGTATCGAAGAGCAAAGAGTTCGGAACAACTACGAGTCGCCGAAAACCTCCACGACCTCTTCACCACCGCGGGAGTGCTGTTGGTGGACGCCCAAGGGCACGGCATCATATCCGCCAAGATCGCTTCGACGGTACACGACACCTTCCACGCGTTCATGCTTTCGGACCTGGACCAGAACGGCAAAACGACACCGCAGTTGTTTGGCAATCTCAACCTGCGTCTTGCCCAATCCGTTACGGCGCGCAACGCACTCGGCCGCAGTTCCGAAGATAATGCCCGCGAGATCGCGACCATGCTCTACGGCGAAATCCGCCCCGGTGGGCAGTTCCGGTTTGTGAATTTCGGACACCCTTCGCCGCTGGTGTTCTCCGCTGAATTCGGCAAGTTTGTAGAGCTCCAGGCGGAGCATATGGTGCAGTTCCTCGCGCTCGGTCTCGGGATTCCGGATGACCATCCCGACAGGAACAAGTACTACTCCATGGGGATGAGGGCGAAGGAGATTAATTCCTCGGATGTTGCCGAAATCAAGCTGATGAGTCCTGGAGACATGCTGGTGCTATACACCGACGGCGTCTACGACGGTCTCGATATGGATGACCGGCTCCGGCTTGAGCGAGTCATGTGCGAGCACAAGGACGGATCGGCGAAAGAGATTTGCCAGGCACTCCTGCAAGAGGCGGTGAAGCACGATGAGCATCTGCGTGAGATAGGTGAAGCTGATGTCATTGATGACAAAACCGTCTTTGTCATCAAGAGAACATGATCCGCTCTTCCCTGATGTACTGAATCTATCCTGCTTCACAGATTCCCGGAAACTCGACACGAACTCCACCACTCGCAACCAGTGGCTGCCATTCTGCGCCCACCCGGTAAGTTTGCCGTCTGTACGGGTCATGAGGCAGGATAATTGTTCAGAGTGGGGTGAAGCCTATGTCCGAATTGGCAGAGAAGTCGTGTGTACCATGCCGTGGCGGTATCCCGGCCTTGAAGGGGAAAGAACTCGAGGAACTTCATGCACAAGTGCCCGACTGGGAAATCGTGAATGAACATCACCTGAAACGTGCCTTTACCTTCAAAGACTTCGTTTCCGCCCTGGTTTTTGTGAACAAGGTAGGAGAGGTTGCGGAAACCGAAGGCCACCATCCGGACATTTACCTGGCTTGGGGCAAAGCGGAGATTACCATCTGGACACACAAGGTTGATGGGCTCACCGAGAGCGACTTCATCCTCGCCGCCAAGATAGACAACGTGATTTCCTGAACAGCCATGAGCACAATCGAGAAAGTCCTTCAAAACAACGCGCAGTTCGCACTCAACTACGATCCGCAATTGATTTCACCGCGTCCGCAGATGAAGCTGGCGGTGCTCGCGTGCATGGATACGCGCATTACCCTGGCAGCACTGGGATTGAAGCCTCAGGACGCGCACTTCATCCGAAATGCCGGCGGCATCGTCACCGAAGACGCCCTTCGTTCTTTGCTGGTGTCGCACTATTTCCTCGGCACCACGGAGGTCATGGTCATCAATCACACCGACTGCGGACTCATGAAGGCCAGCGAAGACGACATGCAGAAAACCGTCGAGCGCGAGGCTGGCTTGCCGCCGAGTTCCCCGGTGCGATTCCATGCTTTTACGGATGTCGAAAGGAATGTGCGCGAACAACTCGCCAAACTCGACGAACACAGCTGGGTCACGAAAGAACTGAAAATCCGCGGATTTGTGTTCGATGTGAAGACCGGCAAACTGAAAGAAGTTTCCCGGTAAACGAAGGCAATGGCGTTATTTGACTGAATTGATATGATACGCGGTCATCGGAGGGTTTCGATGACCCTGAAGCGCGTATTTCTGGCAGGAATACTCGGCGCAGTCGCGATGTTCGCCTGGAATTCCATCGCCCACATGGCCACTCCGCTGGGCGAACTGGGTATCAGCGAGATTCCCAACGAGCATGACGTGCTGGCGTCTATGCAGTCGAACCTTGGCTCCGCGCAGGGCATGTACATGTTTCCTGGAATGGGACTCCCAAAGGGCGCGAGTCAATCCCAGAGACGAGACGCGATGACCAACTACCAGGAGCGGCTGGATAAGTATCCGTCGGGACTCCTCATCTATCACCCGG
Source organism: Terriglobales bacterium (assembly GCA_035561515.1). Taxonomy (NCBI): domain Bacteria; kingdom Pseudomonadati; phylum Acidobacteriota; class Terriglobia; order Terriglobales; species Terriglobales bacterium. The sequence continues at coordinate 90,598 of DATMXP010000022.1, forward strand.
TTGGACAGAAGGCGATGACCCCCGGCCAGCTAGGAAACGAATTCGCGTTTGAACTGGTGCAGTCGTTGCTCCTCGCCTTGGTGATTTCTGTCGGAGACTTCAAAACATTCGGTTGTCGCCTGATCGCGGCCGGCGTGGTTGGAGCGATAGCAGCGGTTTCCACCAATATGTCCTACTGGAACTGGTATGGCTTCCCTACTTCGTACACGTTGGGCTATATGACCATGCAGTTCGTTGGATTCCTCGCTGCGGGGACCGTCATCGCACTTCTCTCCGGCAGGGGATCAGCAAAAGCTTCGACCGCCCGAGCCTGAGAGTGATTGTGGGACTCTTATCGCACCCGAACTGACCGGCGCCACTTTGCGTGCAGCCACACAAGGAGACCAATTGCTGAGATCTCCAGCGGGCCCGGCGTGAGCAGCAAGTGCACGATGTTCGAGAATTGAATGGTCTCGACTTGCGTGGCCCAGATTGCGCCGCCGCCGAACACGAGCAATCCGATGTTTGCTTCGGTTGCCGGGCGCTTCCAGAGTGGCTCAATGTCCACACCTTTTACGCAGCGCGGCGTTATGTAGTTGACGTTGTAACCCACGCGTTCGCGGGCCGAGCCGTACGTAATCTCGTATCCGACTCGCTCACGGGGCGGTTGCAGCTGTGTTTGGCCAGATGTTGCCATTTGGATACAACGATATCCGGAGCCGGACGGGAACTGAAGATAACCAGAGGGATAGTACGAAGGGTATGCAGCCGTCTAAAACACAAACGCGATCGCGCGGGACGATCGCCAACCAGGGTGTTACTGCTCTAAGTGATTGAATCTTTTGGGGTGGGTAGTGGGATTCGAACCCACGACAGCCGGAGCCACAGTCCGGAGTTCTACCACTGAACTATACCCACCGTTCGCCAACCATTATAGCAGGGACAATAAGAAAGCCGGTCGCGAACGACCGGCTTTTCAGGGCATTTTGGCGATCTAGGACGCCCGACCGACTCCCACGTATTGGAAGCCCATGGAGCGGAGGCGATGAGAGTCGAGCAAGTTCTTGGTGTCCACGATGATCGGACGTTTCAGCAATTTCTTGATCTTGCTGAAATCGAGCGCGCGGAACTCCGGCCATCCGGTGCCAACAACCAGCGCGTCCACGCCTTCTGCGGCTGCATAAGCATTGTCGCAGCAGTGCAGGGTTTCAATGGCTGAGCGAGCGGCATCCGTTGCGACTGGATCATAGGCCCGAACGTTGGCGCCGCGGCTGATGAGGTCACGCGCCAGCGAAAGTGCCGATGACCCGGCGATGGAGTTGGTATTTGGCTTAAACGCCAAGCCGAGAATGCCAAGTTCCTTGCCGTCGATGCTGTCGAGCATGGAGGAGATCTTGCTGATGATGCGTTCCGGCATGGACTGGTTCACCTGCCGCGCCGCACCCAAGATCTGGAGAGCGACTCCCTTGTCGGTCGCCAACTGGGCCAGCGAATCCATGTCGGCCTCTACGAATGGACCGCCAAATCCCGCGCCAGGCTGCAAGCACCGTGGGCCGATCTTCTTGTCCAGCCCAAGCGCGAGCGCCAGGTCGACTGCGTCGGCCTTTACATGCTCGCTGAGCGAGGCGATCTCGTTGATGAAAGCGATCTTCGTCGCCACGAACGCTGTCGACGCTTCGCGCACGAGTTCAGCCGTTTCGTGATTCGTCACGATGACGGGCACACCGCGCATCACGAGCGGACGATAGATCTGCTTCAAAGTCATAACGGCTTCGCTCGATAGCGTGCCGAGCAAAATGCGATCGGGCCAGTTAAAGTCTTCCACGGCACAACCGGAGGTGAAGAAGAGCGGCTGCGAAACCACCGCGTGGTGGCCATGACCCATCTTGATGAAGAGTTCCTGGATCTTCGATGCCGTGCCGACCGAAACCGGACTGCTGATGACGAAAACAGTCCGCGGCCGCGCCAGTTGCGCCAGTTTTAGTGCGAGACCATCGATCTGCGACGGATCGTCTTCGGCGAGGTATATCACCTGTGCGCGCTGCGAGGCGGACGAGAGGTCAGTGGAGTAGAGCAGGCGTCCGGATCGAACATTGCGGCGAATCACTTCGTCGAGATTCTTTTCGAAGAATGGAATGCGGCCTTGAGCGACCTCGCGGATACGCTCCGAACGCTCGTCGAAGCAGGTGACGGGCAGTCCAAAATCCGCGATGCATGCGGAGATGACGCTGCCAAGATACCCGGAACCATAAACACCGATCTGCATACTGAGGACCTCGTTGGAAGTTCGTGCGAGGTGCGATTATTCGGGGGAGGGCACCTGAACTAGCGACCTTAGTGTTTTAGCCTTACGCAGAGTTCATCCGCAACGAAGAACAAGGACATGTACGCGCGATAGTCCATGAACCTTGGCGAGTACTAGCGGGTGGGAGCGAGATGCTGGCCGAGACGGACGGGCGCGATATCGATCCAGTGGTCGCAATCTTCGCCCTGTCGGACGAAAGTCAGCTCCTGGATTTTCACTTTGCGCGGATCGTGGAAGTTCGCCCAGCGCTCGCGGGCAATACGGAGCGCGCTTGCTGCGGATTCCATGGTGTCGAGCTTCACGATGGTGAGGTGCGGCATGTAGGGCCACTGCTCGTTGTAACGTAGTGCGCCGGTGTTGAGGGCGTCGTGGAGTTCGCGAAGACGGTACGCCGCAAATGCTACGCGGATGAATACCGTGGGTGTGATCGGCATGAAGTTTTCGACGTCGCCGAGGGAAACATCGAAAGCCGAAACGGTAGGGCAGAGGCGTTCAAGGACGGAAATGGCTTCGCTTTCAGTGCCGGCTAGACGGCGGGGCGGAAGGATGGTGATATGCGCCGGGAGATGGGCGTGCGGCGGATGAAGCTCGGCCCGGAGATTCTCGACAAACTGTCCGACGGTGTTGCGGATGTAAGCGACGAGGGCGTATTGGGGCGAATCTTGCAAGGAAAGGGCAATTATACGGCGCAGGTTCGATATAATCGAGCAGTCGGGGCGTAGCGCAGCCTGGTAGCGCACCTGCCTTGGGCGCAGGGGGTCGTAGGTTCAAATCCTATCGCCCCGACCATTCAACAACTTAGCGAATTCTGGTTCCTCAAATGCACCCCTGCTTAGGAGGAATGAATGGACGCTAAGTTCGAGCAGTTTTGCAAAGAACGTCAGTACCTCGCCAACGTCAGTCCGCGCACAATCGAATGGTACAAAGAGTCATTGAAATGGCTCGGCACCCCTGATCCCACTGAAGACGATCTGAAGGCGTTCGTCATGCGCATGCGCCAGAAGGGATTGAAGGCAACCTCATGCAACAACCGCATCCGTGCGATCAATGCGTATCTGCATTGGGCCTCCGGGAACTCGAATATCAAATGCAGTCCGATGTGCAAACACCATCGAGTATCCAAATTGAAAGAGCCGCAATGCGTGTTGCCGACGTTCTCGCAGGACGACATCAAGAAGTTCATGAACTGGAAGCCGAAGACCAAGTCCCGGCAGCGCCTCCAGACGCTCGTGCTCTTGCTTGCCGATACCGGAGTCCGTCTGAACGAGGCGCTTGATCTGAAATGGGACAACGTGGACTTGGACAACCTGCTGATCACCGTCCGGGGCAAGGGCGACAAAGAGCGCAAGGTGCCGTTCTCGTTCGAGCTTCGAAGATTCCTGTTCAAGTGGAAGCAGAAGTCGGAAGGGTCGTTCCTCGCCTTCCAGACCCGCACCGGGAACAAACTCGGTAAGCGGGTGGTCTTGCGTGACGTTAAGAACCTCTGCACGAATTTGAAGATCAAGATTCCGGCGAGGACGATCCACGCATTCCGCCACTCGTTCGCTCTGAACTACCTACGGTCGGGCGGATCGGTCTTTCACCTTCAACGTGCGCTCGGTCACTCCAGCCTTGAGATGACCCGCCGCTATTCCAACCTCCAAACGTCCGACCTGCAAGCCGTCCACCAGCGAGTCTCCATGCTGGCTGCCGCGCACTAAAAGAAAAGAGGCCCGGAACCCGATCCGGGCCTCTTTCTATCTAATTCGTCGGAAATTTTGGATCAATTATTTCCCGCTACCGACAACCGCTGTGAAAACGGCTTAGATGCAGCAGACCCTCGTTTTGACCTTTATTTCCCGGCCTCTAACTTTTCCCCCTTGACCTTCATCAATCCAAGTAGCTGACCAGCAAATCACATGTTTGCGAAATTTCGTCGCTACAGGAGTCCATCAGTAGAAGCACAAAACTTGGTCTCACCCAATTTTGAGTATTACCGGGTAAGGCCAGTCCGAAGGGCGCTCTTGCCAAAGAAGCTCCAAGGACACCGGGGCGGGTTTTCGTCACTGTTTCCCGCCCCGGCTAAATCTCAAACGGTGACGAAAACAGTGATCATGGCACAAGACATTAACCTCAACGGTTGGGTAAAAGTCCGGCGCGGACTGCTCACCCACTATCAGACCGGACTCATGACGACCACTGAGTTTGTGGTCTTCCATATTCTTCTCGCCCTCGCCGACAAAGCTACCGGATCGGGCAAGATCAACGCCAGAGCCATTTGCTTCTGGTCAGACAGTCAAATCAGCGAGGATATGGCCGGGCGTGCCCTTCGCGGACTCGAAGAGAAAAACTACATCGTGCGGGAAATTGTCCCCGGCAGACGCAGTCTTTACATTTTTCACGTCCAAAAATACCTCGCAACTGCTGGTGCAGATGATGGCAAGGTGCTGACCTTCACGAAAAACGCCAAGATTGTTGAGAAATTCGCAGACATCTGCGAAGGCTTTGACGTTGAGCCTGCGGATGAGGAGTCAGCGGTGGGGTCACCTGAGGAGTCACCTGAGGAGTCAGCGGTGGGGTCAGACTATACAAGAAGGGAGAAGAGAGACGGGAAACGGAAGACCGGAGAAACCAAAAACCAAAAGGAAGGAAAGAAGGAAGGAAGGAAGGAAGACGCTCAGGCTTCGCCTTCGCTGATGTCCTCAATCAACCCCGCGATGACTCTTGAGCAAAGCTATGAGGCATTCAAGCATGAGCGTAGGGATGATCCTCTTGGCTACCGGGCATGGATCATGTCGCTGCATGACCAATGGAACACTCGCACGGGCCTCAGCTTCGATGACGACATGGACGAGGCACGCGCTGCTGATCTGTTCCTGCACAAAGGGTACGACGTGGTCTACCAAGGAATTGAACTGATCTTCGCTTGCCCGAAGACCGCAGGGGTCGTCTGGAAAGACTTCCGGTACTTCTACGAAAACTTCGACCGCACCCTGCGTAACGCTCAAGCATGGCAACGGAAGGCTCACACTGCCTACCTCACGAAGATGGGGCATGTGCCTGACCCGGTGACTGTGCCGGAACCGGAAATTGCCCCGCCTCACAACGAGATGGCTGATGAATGTCCGGGGTGTCACTACCAGAAGTATGACTGCGAGTGTGGCAATGGCTAAGAAGATCAGTTTGGAAATCATTCGGCAGCGTGGTCACAGCTACGCGCCAAAGGTCGTGGTCAGGAAGGGCAAGCCAGTTTGCTCGGAGTGTGGTGAGCCGCTTCAGCCGTTCGGCTTTGGTGGAGGCAACATGCACTGGACGTGCGGATGTGAATTGGAGGAAGAGAAATGACAGAAGACGAGATGTGGGAAACCGTTGGACATGACGTGGACGAGGTTGACTTCAACACAGAATTCACTCACAGGGAATCGTGCGGCTGCCACTACCGAGAGAAGCGTGCATCGTTGTGCGACTTACACTTCTGGTGCTACGGCGAGGATTTGATGGAACCAGAGGATCGAGCAAGGATGATGGCCCGTCTGGAAGCCGAAGGTTGGACGGAAGCGAAGCTCAATGATTATCAGAAGACATGGGAACCGCCCGATTGGTTGGTCGAATGAGACAGGAATGCTCAACCGTTGGCTGTGAGAAACCCGGCGTGGACTACATCGTTATCCACGGCTATGACCGGAAAGCTGGTGTCGTGCGGGAAATCCGGCTGTGGTGGTGCGCGGACTGCTATGACGCTCTGGAAGAAGCCAAGCGCAAGGATGCAGAGCAATGAAACTGATCCGCACCAAGGACATCGACGACGTGACGCTCGAACTTTGCAAGGCGAAGTACGACCGCAAGGATGGGTCAAAAGAGATGGCCCGTCTTTTGAACAGTATCTTACGCAGAAGGAACAAGAAACATGGCAACCGCAGCAATTAGGCAAAACACATACGAAGAGTTCCTTGCGTTCCACGCAGCGAACCCGGCTGTCTACAACTACGCCGTGAAGCTGTGCCGCGAGGAAGTCGAGAATGGTCGCAAGCATTGGTCACCCACGGCCTGCTTCAGCGTGATCCGCTTCAACCTTGGACGCATCAAGCGTCTCGGCGGCGACTACGACATCAATAACGATTTCATCCCGTACTATTCCCGGCTGATCCAGATGCAAGAGCCCGACCTCGAAGACTTCTTCGAGACGCGCACCAGCGTGGCGGACGCGGACATGGATTTCGCGGCGTGGAAGGCCCGTCGTGAGCGCGAGAAGTTGGACGATCTGAAGGAAGAGTATTTCGCCAAGGAAGCTACGCTCGAAGGTTTCGAGGAATGGGCGAAGAACCGGAACCGGAAGTAGCTACTCCAGCCGCCAATACTTCTCGAATAGTTCCCACGACACGAAGCGAGTAGATCGACCGCGCTCGGCAAAGAAACCCTCATCCTGCACATCAACGCGGATCACCGTCCATCGGCGGTTATGGCTGTCACGCACGTATTGACCTTTGACTGGACGTTGTTTGCAGATGAACTCGACAAGCTGCGCGTTCAAACGCTTCCGCTCTGCGGCAGTCTTGGCGCTCTCGATCTGCTTGCGTATACGGGCGATCTTCTTCTCGATGTTTGCGATCTTATCGTTCATAGCCATGTCGGTTGGTATTCACCATGCTGAACTCTGGAGCAGCCACTATTCCCCCTTCCGGTACTTCTCGGTCGCCTTCATCCATGCCTGTTCCTTCTCGGTGAGCGGAGCGCCTATCTCAAGTTTCTTGGCGAGCATTTCGAGATCGTTGGCGTCCATGCGGTTATCAGGTTTGGTCGATCTCACAGGAGTAGGACGCATGTCTGTGTTCCGCAGGACACGAACAACGGCAAACAGGATCGCCGGGCTAAACAACCCGATCACCAACGCCCACAACGCTGCGAGTCCATGCACGGGAAGCATGAGCGATACCAACACTCCGAGATAACCAACGCCCACGAAGTATGCAGCGAGGCTGGAAGCACGGCTCTTGCCTGCCCGGCTGCCGAGTTCGGGATACTTCTCGTTCTTGCGCTCGACCCAACGCACGACTCCCGCGAACCACACCGCAAAGACGAGAGGCCCAAATACGCCGATTGGAACCATGGCGATGCCAACGCTGGATGGATCAAGGTGGCTGGCGATCAGCAACCAGACCAGCAGCACCGGGGCGAACAGGACGCCGATGGTGACAGCGAAGAGTTGTTGCAAAAGTCGGAAAGGCGATGCGAGAAGATGAACGTCTTTGGCAATCCGCTTTAGGTCGTCAGGCTGGTGTCCGTTCATGCGGGCCAATATACAGCCGCATTTGGGGATTTGATTAGGCAGAGGCTCACTGAGGCTTGAAGCTTATGCCTCGAAAGTAACTACTCGTAACTGTGGCCAAATGGCCACGACTGCCTGAGGCATCAGCTAGAAGGGGCGCTTCTCGACCTAGACGCCATGCCGTCAGACGAAATTTCGTCTGGCTGCCCCTCAGACCGTATGAGTTAGTGCATGGCAGACGCACCACAAGACGACAAGATCGAACTCACAGGCATGGCCCGGCGAATGGCGAACCTCAAGAAGGGGCACCGTTGGCAGGCGGGGCAGTCCGGTAATCCATCCGGGATGCCTAAGGCTGTGGGGCTCATCACCCAAGCCTACAACCGCATCCTCGCCATGGAAGTACCCGACGAAATGTTGATTGATAAGTACGAGGGGCTAAAAGGCAGTGGAATCACGTTTGGTGACCTTCTGGCGCTCAGCACGAGCATGAAGGCTATTTACCTCGAACAGAAGCCAGCAACCTCTCTGGCAGCCGCTAAAGAGATTACAGACCGTACTGAGGGCAAGGTTCCAATGCGCATCGCTGGTGCGGACGGTGGGGCGTTAGAAGTAATCAATCTGTCAGACGACGAGCGTAGGCAACGATTGCTCAGACTGGCAGAGGTCGAAGTGATCGACGCAGAGTTTGAAGACTTGGCTCCTGCCGAGATGAAGGCATTACCCGAGGGCATGGATGACACTAGCGGAAACGATTGATCAACTACGCTACGAGGTTGCGATGCTGAAGGCCCAAGTCGCGGCTGTGCAGGACATGATCGGCGTGCTGAATACCAAGATCGAGACTGGCAAGGCGAGTGGTTCTCAGCCCATGGCAGGGGATCAAAAGCCTAAGGGTCGCAGGCTAAGTCGTTGATAGTTCGAGGCACGCATGCGAGGCATATGCCTTCCTGCCATAGAGGCAGGGGAGCAAACGCTTAGGCATGGGGCTTGCGAGGCATGGAGGCCGGATCGCCCGTCCTGAGATGTCTTTCGGTACCCTACCCCCGGCTCGAAACAATCGGATGGGGCCGGAGGCTGGCTGGCAGTGTCACCCTAGATAGTTTTGAAAATTTCAGAATTTCTGGCCAATTCAAGATATGGGCTCATGTTTGTCACACCGCAAGGTGCCCGTAAGGGGGCTTGAGCCGATACAGGGCGCGGTTTCTAGGAGATATTCACCGTGCCCAATCAAATCCCGATAACTAAATCTGTTTTTCATCTTCGCTCCCCTTCTGTAGGAGCACCAATATGCACATCACCCCGCAGCAACTTCAACAGATCATTCGTAGCCATAAGCCTGATGACTTCGAAGGCATGGCTCTGGAAATCAACGCTCTGCTCTCTTCCAAAGAGGACGCCGTGCTCAACGCACTCGAACAGTTTTCAGCCACGCTCACCAAGCTTTCGACGGAACTGCTCGGAAAGTAGGTATCAAGTAAATATGGACGTTCCCAACAAATTCTGTCCGACATGCGGCAGCACACTCGCACCGGAGCTTCAGCCTGAAGTCGATGGTGCCATCGATCTGTATCACGCAACGTGCGCCAATTGTCAGACCACAGCGCAATTAGTTTTTCAGAAATTTTCCAAAGTCTGGCAGGTCAAGTCACTCACCCCGGTGCCGCAGACGCATGCGGTCGTGGTGCCCTTCACCAAGTTGTCCCTGCCTGTGGGCCTCGGCATTGTCTCCGCTCGTGCGGAGTCCAGCTACTTCGTGCTCGAAGTCACTGGCGATGTCGCCGAGGACGCAGCCTTCACGCTCACGTTGGTGCCTGAGACCGATCATGCTTAAGCCGCATTCGATCATCGGGCCTGACGGCGCAGCGATCCAAGCTCCCGAGGGCGTTGTTTACGAAGGCTCCCGCTCTGAAGGCTCATTCCTCGTCCTTCGTTTCACCGACAGCCGTGGCTATTACTGCGACCGTTTCTACGACGCCTCTGGCAAAGAAGCGTTCCGGGAGACGGGCGAGATCGTCACGCCGTCATTCTGGAAACGCTTCTGGAGTTAAGCAAATGGACGAACGTTTGACTATTCAGACATGCGGATGCCTCAGGGTTCCGGTTGTGTTCGGCGAATTTCGTTGTCGCCACTGCAAGGTGAAGATTCAACCGGAATCTGTCTCTGACCCCAACAAGCATGCCGTGAACTGCAAGCAGTTTCTACGTCAGAAACAAATCTCGCTGCGTAAGCAGCTATTCAAGGAGTCATATGAAACTCATCATCGTTAACGATGGCGGCGAAGTCGCTGTCATCTCTCCCGAACAACTGCAACTGGTGCAAGTCTCTGATGGCGTGTCCATCGTGGGCATCCCTGCCGAAGAGAAGAAGATTTTCCCATTGGCACAGTTCAATGTGAACCTCACCGTTCCAGCCTCCAAGCCTGAGGCTCAGCCTGTTGCCGAAGCTCCCGTCGCTGAAGAACCCAAAACGTAATGAACACCGCACGTAAAGGTCGGGCTTTCGAGCACGAGATTCGCAAGCTCCTGCGTGCAGCAGGGTTCAGCGTGATCCGTGGCGCAGGCTCGAAGGGTGAATTGCTCGACGAGAAAGTCGATCTCGTTGCTACCAAGCTTACCCGTGACACCGAGTACACAGCATTCCTCACCGTGATCGGCGTGCAGTGCAAGGCAAAGGCCCGGAAATGAAGCACCCACATCCAGACAAGCGTCACGTCATGGTCAGCACCCGGCGCTACTTGCTCGGAGCCAAGAGGCATTGGGGCACGGCCCGGAGCCTCGTGCATTACAAGGCGCTGATCCAGACGTACTTGGAAGCCAAGCGCAGAGTGATTGAAGAGTAATGGAACTGAAGATCAATCCCGACAAACTAGATAAGTTGACGCCCGAGGAAAAGCGGGAAGTCGATCAACTCCTATTTGCGGAAGAGACGCGGCAGATGGAGCTTGATCTCTACAAATTTTTCAAAGTTGCTTGGAAAATTCTGGAGCCCAAGACTGATCTCCAAGATTCGTGGCACTACCGCTACATCTGCGAATGGTTGATGCTGGTGGCGAACGGTCAGTTCAAGGAACGCTACCCCGAAGCTGATGGCCTTATCATCAACGTCCCGCCGCGATCCCTGAAGTCCACCATCATTTCAATCATCTTCCCCGTCTGGTGCTGGATCAACGATCCCTCCAAACGATTCATCGTGGCTTCTTATGCGTTGTCCTTGTCTACGGACTTCAGCGTCAAGCGGCGTGCCCTGATCACGTCCAAATGGTTCCAGCAACGTTGGGGCCGTAAGTTCCAGTTGCGCGAAGACCAGAACGAGAAGGCGAAATTTTTCAACGATGCCACCGGGCAGATGGTGGCGGCTGGTGTTAAAGGCACACTGACGGGCGTCGGCGGCAACATCCTCGTGCTCGACGATCCGCTCAACCCTGAGCAGGCTGCGTCCGATAGCGACCGCGCCACGGCGAATCGCTGGACTGACGACACGTTTCTCACTCGTAAGGATGATCCGTCGAAGGATGTCGCCGTTCTGGTCATGCAGAGATTGCACGAGGATGACGTTACCGGGATGCTTCTCGCCAAAAAGAATAAGTGGGTTCACCTGTGCATCCCGCTCGAAGCTGAACAAGACACCGACATCGTGTTCCCGATCTCGAACAAGGCATTCGTTCGCCCCAAGGGCAACGTCCTGACGCCCAAGCGCAATACTCCCATCGTTGTTGAGGGTTTGAAGCTGTCTCCGCGCAAGTTCGCGGGGCAGTTCCAGCAGCGTCCGGCTCCCAAGGAAGGCAACATCATCAAGCGCAGTTGGATTCGCTATTGGGGTGATCCCAACGACGCCAACTCCCCGTCGCTACCGTCCGATTTCAAGCGGGGCTTGCTTTCATTCGACTGCACCTTCAAAGGTAAAAGCGACAACGACTACGTCTCCGGCTTGGCCGTGGGCGTCCGTGGAGCGGATCGCTTCTTGATCGACCGCACATATCGCCAGATGTCATTCACGCAAACGTTGCAGGCAATCACGGAAATGCGGAAGAAGCACCCATGGTGCAAAGAAATCTTGGTCGAAGACAAAGCAAACGGGCCTGCAATCATCGATACGCTGCGTTCCAAGGTGCCCGGACTCATTGCCGTCAATCCCAAGGGTGACAAGAAGGAACGTCTGGAGATCGCCAGCTACACCGTCGAATCCGGCAACTGGTATTTCCCGCATCCGTCCATCTGCCCATGGGTCGAGGAGTTCATCGAAAACCTCGTTACCTTCCCCAACGCCAAGCATGACGACGACTGCGATGCCTTCTCGCAAGTCGAAATGCGTTTGGGTAAGGGCGGCGGTGGCGCTGCCTTCCTCGCCTACTACGACAAGCTGCTCATGGGTGAACAGCCCGATCCCGATCCCACTGATGACATGCCTCTTGCGATCCCCGAAGGCAAGACCCACTTCACCGTGGAAGAAGCCAAGCGTTATGGCTTGGTGAAGTAACGGCTTAGCCCGGATTTTCCGTATGAGTGACTAGGTACCTAACATGGCATTAAACGGAAAAGATATTGATCCGGGCCTCGTAGCTCGTGTCAGCGGACAAAGCTACGCATCAAGCTCGAATCCCGCAGCGAATTGGTTTGCTCCTCTCCAGCCTCAACAGGTTGTAGCCCCCAAGGGTTCCCCGGCCCGTGCTTTCGACTACCTCACGGGCATAAACCTCGTCATCAATCCTCGTCACGATGAGGTCGTGACCTATGAGCACATGCGCTACGTGGCTGAAAACTGCCCGTTGGTGACGCTGGCAATCGAGACTCGCAAAGACCAGATCACAAAGCAAAAGTGGGACGTTCGTCTCATCAATGATGGCTCGTCCACAGCGGAACAGGTCAAAGCAAAAGCCAAAACCGATCCCCGCATTAAGAACGTTAAGGCTCTACTCAAGAAGCCGGACAAGGAACTTTCATGGGATGGCTGGCTGCACAAGTTGCTCAATGAAGTTTTGGTCACCGACTCTCCTGCGATCCAAATGCGCAAAACACTTGGCGGTGATCCCTATTCGCTGATGATCATGGATGGAACCACGATCACTCGCAAAATCGCTCTGGACGGCACGACCCCGCTCCCGCCCGAGACCGCGTATCAGCAGATCATCAAGGGCGTTCCGTACGCTGACTTCACGACAGACGAACTCGTATTTCGTCCACGCAATCCCCGTGCGCACAAGCTGTACGGATTCAGCCCGGTCGAACAGATCATTTTCATGGCGAACATCATCATGCGCCGTGACCTGATGAAGCTGAACACCTACACGGAAGGCAATCTACCGCCTGCATTGGCATCAGTTGAAGACGATTGGAGCGCCGATCAGATCGAAAATTTCCAGCAGAAGTTTGACGCTATCAACCAAGGTAACTTGGCGGCTACTCGCCGTCTCCAGTTCATTCCGAAAATCAACGCACTGCACATGCTCAAACAAGATGTGCTGAAGGATGATGCCGACGAATGGTTCGCACGCATCGTCATGTTCGCCTTCTCCCTACCTCCAACCGCTCTCACGAAAGTGATGAATCGTGCGTCGGCGGAACAGGCAGCCGAGTCCGCAGAGGATGAGGGTCTGGTTCCTTTGATGAATTGGGTTGGCGACCTCATCAACGAACTGATTCAGAAATTCTTCGGTTTCGATGACATCGAGTTCGTTTGGGTACCTGAGAAGGTTGTCGATCCCAAGGCGCAGTCAGAAATTCACAAGACTTACCTCGACGAAGGCATCCTGACACGCAACCAGATTCTTGCCCAGCTTGGCTACGATCCCATTGGGGACGATGGCGATGTCAGAACCGTAATAACTCCCAACGGCCCAGTTCCGCTGTCCGAAGTTGTGATGAGCATGGAAGACAAGCAGGAAGCCGGGCTCATGCCTACTAAGCCTGTGTCTGCGGTACCGCCTCCGGCTGCCCCGAAGACTGGTGAGCCTGATCCCGAGACCGAGCCCACGCCCAAGGATAAGCAGGACACGAAGAAATTCCGCAACGTCCTCGCCGCTCACTACAACGACATCCTCGAAGACTTGAATCCCGAATTGCGCGATCCGGTGATCGTTTCGAAGCTGCTAGAGATCGAACGCAATGGCTAAGAAGATCACCGTTTCTCCAGCCGCCACCTACCCGAAGAAGCGGAAGGCTGAGCGTGCCATGGCGAGAACGCTGAAGAAGATGTTCAAGGGGACGAAGAAGGACGCGCTCCCCGACATGGTGGAAGCATATCGCCGTGTCATGGAAGAGCATCGTGTCTCGAAAGCCATCGGCGGCGAACGTGACCACATTCTCGATGAGCTTGACCTCGATTCTTGGATCGCCGAGATTGACGCCCTCTCGGGTTCCGTCAGTGACGTTCAGGTTGAAGCTGCGAAGCGTGCGTTAACCGCTCTCAAAGTCAGCGATGACGACGATCTCTTCGACAAGGTCAGTGAGTTAGCGGTACAGGCCGCAAAGGATAGGGCCGCCGAGTTGGTCGGCATGAAATGGGACGGCGACAAGCTGGTTCCCAATCCATCAGCAGAGTGGGCGATCACCGAAGCCACCCGTGAGGGGATCAGGGACATGGTCGAGACTGCTCTCACCGATGGCCTGACTGTGGATGAGTTCGCCAAGAAGCTGATGGATTCGTACATGTTCAGCGACAGCCGGGCAGAAACCATCGCCCGTACCGAGATAGCTCGTGCTCATGTCGATGGCACCATGGAGGCTTGGAAGGCATCGGGGCTGGTGACGGGTAAGCGTTGGCTTACAGGCTCAGAACATGACGATGGTTCTGATTGCGACTGTGCTGATAACGAAGATGACGGCGTAATCGACCTCGATGATGCCTTTAGTTCCGGTGACGATGCCCCGCCTGCGCACCCGAATTGCGTTTGCGTGCTCGTGACATCCCTGTTGGATTCCGCAGAAGAGTAGCTGATCACCGTATGAGGTAGTAGGTACCTCAAATGGTCGAGCAGCTTTTTATTCCTATTCGCAAAGTAGACGCAGAGCAGCGTCTCGTGTACGGCGTTCTCGCCGCCGAAACCCCTGATCTTTCCGGGGAAATCCTCGATTACGAATCTTCCAAGGCGGCTTTTCAGGAGTGGTCGGAAGGCATCTCCAAGGTGACCGATGGCAAGTCGAAGGGCAACCTGCGTGTCATGCACAACCCGAAGGTCGCCGGGAAGTTTACGCAGCTTGAATTTAACGATGACGCCAAGCAGGTCGAAGTTGTTGCCAAGATCGAAGCTGATGACGAATGGAAGCTGGTGGAGACTGGCTGCTATACAGGCTTCTCGATTGGAGCCAAGGCAGCATGGCGAAAGAAAGATGAGGCTAACCCGAAGCTAGTTCGTTATGCAGTAGGCAAGATGATCGAAGGCTCCATCGTCGATCTGCCGTGTATTCCCACAGCCACCTTCGAGTACATCAAGGCTGGCGTCCCTGAAATCCGCAAGTTCACCGCTTCTGAGAATTCCAACTCTTCTGTCAGCAAGCCGTATGAAGTAACTGTAATGCCTGACTTCAAGACACAGTTCAAGTCCGTCCTGCCTCTGCTCGAAAAGATCGGCACGGCAGACCGCATGGTTGGCTTCACACAGAAGACGGCCCAGTCGGCGGGTATCCGCAAATCCCTGTGGGACGTTAGCGATCTCGCTTGTTGCCTGATGACGATCAATTGGATTCGCCAGAACCTCAAGTTCGAAGCGGAGATTGAAGGCGACGGTAGCGCCGTACCCGAACAATTGCGCACTTGGCTGGATGAAGGCTCAGAGATTTTACAAGCTTTGGTCGCGGAAGAGACTGCCGAACTTACGGCTGATGCCCCGAGCCAAGCAGAAGGAATGATGACCATGGCTGCTGAACCTGAAGTAACCAAGACCGACGTAAAGCCTGAAGAGGCGACCAACAAGGCTGCTGAACCTGAAGTTGAAAAGACCGAACAGGTAGAAGCGCCAGCCCAGACCGACGTTGAGAAATCCGTCGAGGCTCTGGTGCAGAAAAAGTTTAACGAAGCTGTGAGTGGGCTGAAGACCGAGATGGATGAGCAGAAGGCCGCTCTTACCTCCCTCGTGGATTCGGTGAAGACCATCGCAGATGCCCTGACTGTGCTCAAGGCGACCCCGGCTCCCGTGAAAGGTGTCATCACCGTCACCAAGGCTGAGGACAACGGAGCACCAAAGGCAGAAGCACCGAAGGACGCCGCAAGCGCCTTCAAGATGGCCCTCGCTCCCGAGAAGGCAATGCCAGTCATTGGCTAGTGCCTCCCCGGACAGTGGGTAAACAAAGCGGCTCGTAGCAGTACAAACCAAAACTCACAGCGCACTCAGTCGCTACACAACTGAGTTTTTAGGGATTCATATATGTCCAATCTTACTGAACAGACTGCCGAAATTAAGAAGGCACTCGATGTACAGAAGGCGTCGTGGTCTCAGTCCACGGGCCTCGTCCAGTACAACCTCGAAGCCCCGGCAAAGTTTCTCGTTCCCGTACTGACCCCGCTCCGTAACATCACGCCTCGCGTGAAGACGCAGGGCGGCACTCAGGCGAACTGGAAAGCCATCACCGCAATCAACCTCAACAACGTAGCCGCTGGTATCTCGGAAGGCAGCCGTAACGCTGAAATCGTTCCGCAGGTCGCCAACTACTCCGCAGCCTTCGTTGGCTTCGGTCAGGACAACAGCTTCACGTTTGAAGCTGAGTTCGCAGCGGAAGGCTTCGATGATGTGCGTGCTCGTAGCAGCGAAAACCTGCTTAAGAGCGTCATGATCGAAGAAGAGAAGCTGATGATCTCCGGTCACGGCACCTTTGGTCTCGGCGTCACGCCGCAACCGACACTCACTCTGGCTACTGGTGGCACGCTGGCGCTTAGCTCGACCAACGTCTACTGCGTGGCGCTGACCGCTGACGGTCTCGCTCGTACGACCATCGCGGCTGGATGCCCCGGCCAGATTTCGCGCACCAACGCTGACGGTTCTGTTGACCTGTTCGGCGGCGGCAATGCTCAGGTATCGGCTGCTGGCACGATCACCCCGACTTCCGGCAACCAGAAGATCGTTGCCAAGGTCGCTGCGGTTCCGGGCGCTGCTGCATATGTGTGGTACCTCGGTGGTTCCGCTTCGACGGCTGCTATCACCAAGATCACCACGGTCAACACCTACACCTTCGACGGCAGCGAGTCTGCTGGATCGCAGAAGGCAAACGACGCCAAGGTTGCGGCTGACTACTCGGCCAACTCTTTGGTGTTCGACGGTCTGATCGCTCAAGCTGCGAAGTCTGGCAGCAACGCCTACGTCAAGTCGCTCGACGGCGCATCTCTCACCAGTGATGGTGCGGGTGGCATCGTTGAGTTCGATGCGGCTCTTCAGGATCGTTGGGACAACTACCGTTTGACTCCGGACACCATTTGGGTGAACTCGGCTCAGGCGAAGGCGATCAAGAAGCTCGTGGTTGGCAACGGCGGTGCTCCGCTCGTTCGTCTGAACATGGACGCTAACGGTGGAGTTAACGGCCTGACGGCTGGTGCGGTTGTCGCATCCTACCTCAACCCGTTTGGTCTCGGCTCGGGCGAAGAGATTCCGATCAAGATTCACCCGTATCTGCCTGCTGGCACGATTCTGATGACCTCGAAGAGCATTCCGTATCCGCTCTCGAACGTCGCCGACGTGTTCCGTATGTTGCTGCGTCGTGACTACTACTTCATCCAGTACCCGCTGCGTACTCGCAAGTACGAGTTCGGTATCTACGCTGACGGCGTGTTGCAGCATTACTTCCCACCGTCGATGGTGCTGATCCAGAACGTGGCTTAATAACCCCTGATACACAGGGCATCACGACCCGGTGATGGTGGTGGCAAACCTGCCATCCCGTCACCGGGTTTTTACTTTTGCGGCAAGGACACGCATGCCTACCAACACCCCTTACCTTAATTTGACGAAGCCTGACAGAGGAGCGACCAATTGGGATGCTCAGATCAACGGCGACCTCGATACGCTGGATAGCAAAGCGCAGGCCGTAGATACCGCTCTCGCAGCAAAAGAGGACAAGTCGAGCAAGGGTGTTGCGAACGGCTATGCCCCGCTTGGCCCTGATGGAAAGGTGCCGAGTGTAAACCTCCCGGTAATTTCTTCGCCCGTCACATCAGTCGCCGGAAAGACGGGGGCGGTCACGCTCGTTGAGGCGGACATCGCCAATCTTCCGGCCGATCTTGCATCCAAGGCGGATGCCTCCAGTCTCGCAACGGTAGCGACCAGTGGTTCGTATCTCGATCTCACTAACAAACCTACGATTCCGGCTGCACAGGTGAATTCCGATTGGAATGCCAGCAGTGGTGTTACACAAATCCTGAACAAGCCCGTGTTGGCAACTGTGGCCACGAGCGGGTCATACACCGACCTCAGCAACAAACCCACGATCCCGGATGCGGTTACGTTCAAGACGAACAGCGTCACCAACGGCAGCCAGACCCTTCTGAATCTGAAGGCCGGGGCAAACATCACGCTAGCGGACGATGGCAGTGGTGGGATCACGGTTACTTCGTCGGCGGTCGCTGGCGGTACGACATGGGGATCGATCACAGGCACGCTCAGTGATCAGACCGACTTGCAGACGGCATTGAACGGCAAAGCACCGCTCTACGCCAACCTGACCACAAAGACCACGTCCTACACAACGGCCACAACAGACGGCGTGGTACTGGCGAACTCGGCTTCTGCTCTCACGATTACGCTTCAGGCGACCGGGATCAGCAGCGGCAAGATTTATCGGGTGAAGAACACCAACACCGGAGTCGTGACGGTTGCAACCACCAGCGGAACGATTGATGGTCAGTCCACTATTCAGTTGCCGTTGCAGTACCAGTCTGTCGATCTCGCCTTCGACGGCACAAATTTTTCGATCTTATAAAGAGGTAAGAGATGAGTTTCAACCCGTACAACCAAGGGCAGTACAAAACGACGCCGCCAACACTCACTGACGGTCAGATTAGCCCGGTGATGTTGGACACCAACGGCAATCAGAAGGTCACCATAGTCGGCACTCCGGCTGTCACTGCCACCGTCTCGGGCACAGTATCGATCTCAAATTTCCCCTCGACTCAGGCGGTGACTGGAACCTTCTGGCAGGCTACGCAGCCAGTGTCGAGCACACAACTACCCGCCGCACTCGACGGATCAGGCTTCCTCAAGGTTCACGAACAGGGAACGGCGAACGTCAGTATTCAAAACGCTTCCATCGCTGTCACAGGCACATTCTGGCAAGCGACTCAACCCGTCAGTCTGTCTTCGCTTCCCGCGCTGGTTGCGGGTTCAGCCATCGTTGGCAAGTTCGGCATTGATCAAACGACGCCGGGTACGACCAACAAGGTCAGCATTGGCACCGATGGTCACGTGACCGTCGATAACGCCTCGATTGCTGTAACGGGAACGTTTTGGCAAGCCACGCAGCCAGTCAGCGGCACCGTGTCTCTAAGCGCAGGCACCGCCGTGAAGGTCACGGACGGAACGAACTTCATGCCTACTGGAGACAGTTCAGCGCGTTCGATCCACACGACAGTCGATAACGCTTCCATCGCGGTCACTGGAACTTTCTGGCAAGCAACGCAGCCTGTCAGTTTGGCTTCCTTGCCATCTCTTGCATCCGGCAACAACAACATCGGCGATGTGAACATCGTCCCGGCGACTTCGGGTGGATTCTCGATCTACAGCGGTTCAATTGGTGCAACCAAGACTCAGGTGAAGGCGAGTGCAGGGCAGTTGTTTGGCTGGCACATCTTCAACAGCAACGCAACCACGGTCTACGTGCAAATTTACGACGTAGCAAACGCTTCAATCACCGTGGGCACTACGACGCCAACGATGTCGATTGGTCTTCCGGCTGGTTCAGCCGCGAACGTCATGACGGATACGGGCACTCAGTTCAGCACGGCGATCAACTTCGCATGCACATTAACCCGCACGGGAAGTGGCGCACCAGCCAGCACGGTTGATGTGAACTTCTTCTACGCATAAGGACAGACGATGGCGATTACATTAGTGCAGTGGCGGGATAACGTATCCAGTTCCCCAGCCAGCCTCGCTTACTCAAGCAATAACACGGCTGGAAACATGTTGATCGTGTGGTTGTCCTCCTCGCGTACTGTTAGCGACACAGCCGGAAATACGTGGAGCGGACTTCTCACAGGAGGGGGCGGTAATAATGGCAACTGGTACTGCGCCCCAAACTGTAAGGCTGGCCCAAACACCATCAATTTGAGCGGTGCTGCTAACCTCGCTATTTTTGAATTCACTGAATTGGACTCTTTCGATGTTGGTGGGACTGGATTTTCGACCACTCCACGATCAACTTGGTCTGGCAACTCAATAACAACCACACACGCCACCGAATTGATCATCGGACATTTCATTCAGAATAGCGGTGGTGTAAGCAATCCCGCCATCAATTCCCCATTCACCGGACTGAGCCCAAGCGAGGGAGGAGCCTTCGCGCAAACGTACCTCTGGTACTACGAGACCGTAAGTTCCATACAGACCGGATTGCAGGCTTCCGGAACTAGCTTTTCAACGCCGGGTGCCACGTACACATGGTCTCTTTTCAGTTTCTACAAAGGTGCCTCTGCTCCGACTCTGCGTCTCCTCGGCGCGACGGGGTGCGGCACATAAAGACGATCCGTCTAAGTCATTGAAATCAACAGGAATTCCACTGGCCAACGGAGGCCGTTGCAAGGTACGCTTGCAATTGGAGCGATGCCAAAAAGCGATTTGCCGTTCGGGAGCGAATTCTCTCCCTCGAATATCGACCTGAAGACCGTGCTGGAGTTCGCGGCCAAACACGGCGGCGACAACAAGGCGTTCGAAAACGCCGTCCATGACGCATTTTTCAGCGAAAAGAAGTTTCCCAATACAAGCGAATACAACCGTCGCAAACGGGCGAACAATACCAATCTCGGGCTGCGTGCATATCGCATCGTCGATGACAACGCCACCCTGACCGAGTTTGGCAAGACGCTCCATGAACTGCGCGACAAGCCGAAGGAACTCCACGACGCTCTTGCAAAGCACATCCTCTTGAACCTCCACGGCACTACCCTCGTCCAAACGATTCAGGATATGCAAGCGTCCGGCGAGGACGTGAACCTTAACAGCTTGCGTGAATGGCTGGATGAACGCGGAGTTCATTTCCCTCGTGGCGGCAAGCACGCAAGCATGATGAAGCTGTGGCTGGAGAGAGCAGGTATCTTCTCTCACTCCGGATGGCGGATCAACGAAGCGCGGCTGCAAGAAGTTCGTGGCATCGGCACACTGGAACTTGAGGCACTTGCCAAGCTCAATCCCGGTCAGCGGTTCTTTCTCCGCACGATGCTCAATCTCGGTACGACTGGAAAGACATCTGCCAGCGAAGTCGAGAAACTCGCAACGGCGACCTACGGCTTCAAATACAACGAAAAGGGTTTGGCGAAGGACATCCTGTATCCGCTCGAAAAAGCCGGATACATCACGGTCGAGAAGACCAGTCGAGCGAAGTCTCCGATTGTGCAGCCGACCGAGAAGCTGCTCAAAGAGATTTTCGAACCGCTACTTCAGCAACTCGAAAAGCAGACGACCGAAGACTTGCGTCCGCTGCTGCGAAAGCCACTCGCAGAAATCGTCAAGGAACTGTCGTCCGAAGACAAACACATCAAGGGACTGGCGCTTGAGACGCTTGCGTTCAAGCTGATGCGGTTCATCGATCTGGATTATGTGATGACTCGCCTGCGTGGGGCAGCGACGGGCGGGGCGGAAGTGGATGTGATATTCGAGTCGGGTCGATTGGTGTTTTCTCGCTGGCAGGTTCAGTGCAAAAACACCGGAACGGTCTCGCTCGACGATGTTGCCAAAGAGGTTGGGCTCACGCATTTCTTGAAGAGCAACGTGATTGTGATTGTGAGCACGGGAGATATTGGTAGCGAGGCACGACGCTACGCGAACAAGATCATGCGCGACTCAAACCTCGCAATAGTAATGATTGACCGAGGCGATATTGAGGGTATTATTGGGTCACCAGTTCACATTCTCGATGTGCTGAACCGTGAGGCCAAGCACGCCATGAAACTCAAGGTGTTGGAACTGTAGTAAAGCTGCCTATGCCTGTGAGCAAATTGCCCGTTAGCCTCAGCACCAGCCGTGGAAAGATCGTTCACGGGGACTCGCAACAATTCTGCACGAACGAACTCAAAGAAAAATCCGTTAACCTCATCATGACGAGCCCACCGTTCGGCTTGGTGAGGAAGAAAACCTACGGCAATGCGGACTCGTATCTCTATCTCGATTGGTTCCGTCCCTTTGCTACGGCGTTCAAGCGGGTTCTGAAGGACAACGGAAGCCTCGTTATCGACATCGGCGGTGCATGGATTTCGGGACAGCCGACTCGCAGCCTCTACCACTTCAAGCTTCTGATCATGTTGTGCGAGGAGTTCGGCTTCCATCTTGCACAGGAGTTTTTCTGGTGGAATCCAGCGAAGCTGCCGACTCCGGCAGAATGGGTCACCGTTCGGAGAATCCGAGTCAAAGACGCATTCAACTGTATTTGGTGGCTCTCCCCGACACCGTGGCCGAAAGCAGACAATCGTCGTGTGTTGCAGCCGTACAGCGACAGCATGAAGGGGTTGCTGAAGAACGGCTATAAAGCAAAGCTGCGTCCGTCAGGTCATGACATCAGTACAAAATTCAGCATCAATAACGGCGCATCGATTCCGCCGAACCTGATCGCCGTCGCCAACACCGAGAGCAACGGCTATTACTTGCGCTACTGCAAAGAGAACAACATCAAGCCGCATGACGCCCGTTATCCATCTGCGGTACCTGAATACTTCATTCGGATGTTGACCGATCCCGGCGATTTGGTGGTTGATCCGTTTGCGGGAAGCTGCGTTACGGGCGAAGTCGCGGAGCGTCTCAAGCGCAAGTGGGTATGCGTTGAACTCGAACAGAATTTCATCAAGGGTGCAAGGGGTCGCTTCGTAAATCCGAAGACCGAGAAGGTCGCTCAATCTCCGCTATTCGAGGTTGAAAAGAAGGATGGCGACTACTACAAGGTTCCCCGTCCGGGACTTTTGTGGAACGGATACCATGGTGAACCGCTCTCCGAAGATGGTGGCAAGAAACGAAAAATTTCCAAGAAAAAAGCTGACGCAAGCGCCAAAGCTACTGCCAACCTCTAAGCCGAAGCCCCTCTTCTAATGCGACCGGATCGGGACGATCTTGTGCCCGATCTGGAAGCACAATCTCTTCTCGCAGGTTCTCCTCGAAGCTGTCCCAACCACCGTGTCGATCAACTCTGCGCAGTCGGCGAAGAGCGGCAGCGTTCGTGTCCACGCTGTAGTCTGGTCTGATCCCGATCAACGCTCGGTCATACGCCTCATGGTGAATAGAGCAGAGCGCCACACCGTTTGCAGTCCGATTCGTTCCTCCAGCGGGAACTGGAATGATGTGAGCGGCTTCGACCAACTCCAGTTGAACTTCGCACACCGCACACGCATAGTCGTAAACAGTAAGGATGCGCGTCCTGAAGTTTTCTTGCCCGACTCGTTCGACGACTCTGCGAACTGCCTCACGACGACCGTGTCCGGCGACGTGATCCAAATCAACTTGAGCGCCACGTGCGGCTTCCGTTAGCACCGCCGACTCTTCTACATCTCCGGCGAACTCGTGCAGTGTTGCTTGTTGCTCAACGTAGTCCATGAATGCTTCAGGGGAGAAAGCAACAGCTATTTCCCCTCGTCCGCCTGTGGCTCTGCGGTAGATGCCAAAGCCGCCTCGTCCTGCGTCACGGATTGCTTCTTGTCGAATCTGAACGCTTGGGGAATGTCCCCACGCTCGTGGCCGACGTTGGACATCGAAGCCTGCGAACATCCTCGTCGGCTCATGCCACCCAAGCAGTAACGTCTGAAAATCCTGACCCAGTAGCAGCGGTGGATCGACGCCCGTCAGTTGGATTCTGAGTTCCCCTGCTGGACGGACGCCCCTTGGGCCTCCCGGCGTGAGTCGCCAGATGTATAGGAGCAGTCGGCGGATAGCTGAACCACGGAAAGCACGAATGCGTACCGGATGATCGTCATTCTCGAAGATCATCCGCCAGCCACAGTCGTAGATCGCATCTCGGACCCGATCTACAAGCAACCGTTTTTCCGCAGAAAGTGGCACGAATGCATGGTCACACATGCCACCGCTCAAGGCCAGACTTTTCCTGTTGCCTAAGTTTGGCCGCCAAAAGCCGTATGAGTAACTAGATGCTCGGATACGGACAAAACCAATTCGGCCTCGCCCCTTATGGCGACCCGTCGTTAATCCCTTTTGATCAACGCGGTGGTGTGAGCATGACGGAGATCCTCTCAGGCACCGTCAGTTCCACCCGTGAAATCACCGCAGCAGCGGGGGTGCGCCAAAGCACGTCCGGCTCGGCTGGCACGAAGGAAGGGATGAGCACCACAAGCGTTAGAACCACGGGGAGTCTGGACTAATGGCAACCACAAATTCAACAGTCGCAATCATCAAACCGAAGAACGATCAGTATGTCCAAGTGACGGGCCTTTCTATTGGCGGCAATCCCGTCACTGGCGCGACTGTCACGGTCACGCTCGTGGACGAGCGCGGAGCCATTGTCTCGGGCATCGAAAGCCTTCCTGTAACCGATATTTCAGGGCAGCCGGGCAATTATCAAGGCGTCGTGCTGTCGAGCTTCACCACTCCTCCCGGCGATTACGTTCTTCAGGTAACGGCGGTATCTGTTGATGGGGCTCATTACTACACAGAACAAGCGGCTCGTGTTCCATATTTCACGGCGAATGCCGTTGTTCCAGCCGACAACCTGACGACGGTTGCACGGCTGAAGGCTTGGTACAACATTCCGGCCGATCACAGCGATAAGGATTTGCTGTACCTGCGGCTGATCAGCAACTTCACGGCTTACGCCAAGAACGAATGTAATCGAACAGCGTTTCTCAGCCAGCCATATACGCAAAAGTTCAATGGTACTGGCAATTTCATGCTGTGTCCGAGGTTTGCTTTTCCAACCTCACCGATCACTGCGGTGACCAGTTTGACAGTGAACGGCACCACCATTCCTGCCGCACTCGACGACAAGCATTGCGGCTATGTCTTTGACGACTCCACCGTCTACCTGCGTGGCTACTGCTTCGACCGAGGCATCCAGAACGTCAGCTTGACCTACACGGCAGGCTTGACCTCGATCCCTGCCGAGCTAGAGCAGGCATGCCTCGATGCATGCGCTCGTTGGCTCAAGCGTCGTGATTTCATCGGGCAAGATTCCATCACCGCTGATGGACAGACGACACAGTTTGACAAAGATGATGTGCCAAACACCGCTAGGAACGTATTAGACCAATATGTTCGCCGTCGTTAAGTATTAAACAATATGCAACACGAAGCGATATTTCGAATGTTTTTGACTCCCTCAACTCCTGTTTATGGGTGGGTGTACCTAATCACCAATATGGTGAATGGGAAGGTATACATCGGCCAAACAACACGAACCCCTGAGCGATATTGGAAATACCAGCATTTGGGTTCAGTTCGATCAAAGCAGAAATGGGGCAAGTATCTCTATCAAGCGATTCGAAAGTATGGCAGGGACAAATTTACGTTTGAGATTCTTGCAGAAGCACCGGACAAGGCTTCACTGGATCATTTCGAGGATTTCTACATTCTGTCATTTCGGTCAATGGATCGGACACGAGGCTACAACCAAAGGCGGGGTGGGCATCGCGGGAAGCTATCAGCAGAACACGCCAAGAAACTGCGTGCATCAAGGGTTGGAGTTCCACGGCCAGATTTCAGTGAGTACCAAACGCTTCACAACGTAGCTACCCGCCCAGAAGTCGCTGCCAAAATTTCTGCTGCCTTGACGGGCAGAAAACAACCACGGAAACAAGTGGAACGTCGGGCGGCTGCTCTCCGCATGCGTTGGGCAATTACCCCGCGTCCACCAATTTCAGAAGAGACCCGGCAGAAAATGCGCGACTCCGCTAGAAACAGACGGTATCCCCAATGTCCATCGAAGTAAGCTTCAACGGGTCGAATGAGCGGGTTGTCAGCTACATCCGGAATACGGGCCGTAGGGTCGTCGTGGAACTGCTGCGCGAGATGGAGCGGCAGATGATCATGCTCCGCGACCGGGTAGTGGCGACAAAACTGAGCGGTCAGGTACTGAAGAACCGGACAGGAACTCTGCGTAGAAGCCAGCATTACAGCGTCACGCAGACTGAGACCAGCATTACAGGCATCGTCAGCACCGATCCGGCAGCCAGCAAATATGGCGCTGTCCACGAGTACGGCGGCAGCTATACCGTCCGGGCGCACTTGCGTAAAGGACATCTGGTGAAATCTCACACTGTCACGTTTTCGGAGCGCAGCTTCTTGCGGAGCACGCTGCGGGAAAGCACCCCCGGCATCATGGACGGGCTACGCGCTGCCGTACAACGGGCTATTAAGGAATCATAATGAACGCACCACGAGAAGACATTTACGCCGCACTTTTCACGCTGCTGAACGGCCTTGCGGATTGGAAGTTCACCGACCGCAAATATGTACCCATCAGCCAGATCGGCGATACCAGCTTTCCTGCCATGATGATGTGCCAGAAAGACGAGCAGCCAGAGGTCAATGGCCGAGGCATTCCCATCAAATGGCACCTGAATGTTGAGGTAGTGATCTACGTGGACACGGGCGGCGACCGAGAGGACATGGTACCGGCCCAATTGCTGAACCCATTGCTCGATACCATCGAGAATGCCATCCAGCCTGATCCCACCATCAGAGGGCCGCAGACGTTAGGTGGATTGGTCTCCCAGACCCGCATCAACGGCAAGGTTGAAACAGATGGAGGCGTCCTACTTAACCGTGGCTGGGCTGTTGTGCCTGTCGAGATCATCGTGCCTGCTTAAGCCTCTGCCTAAATCCCTGCATTCCTTCCGCAACACCGTATGAGTAACTGACGCCAATTAGGTGGCGGAAGGATTCATACATGATCTACTTTGCTAACGGCACTTTGTTTGGAACGCCTAACGCAGGCAACCTTGCACCCAACCCGACGCCGATGAAGTTCGGGTTCTTACAAGACATTTCAGTTGAACTCTCTGGCGACTCGAAGCAGTTGTTCGGTCAGTACCAGTACCCGGTTGACACGGCTCGTGGCAAGACCAAGATCACGTGGAAAGCAAAGTTCGCCCAAATTAACGGCAAACTCTTCAACGATCTCTTCTTCGCCGAGACGATGACGACTCCGATGAACCTCGTCGCCGTTGACGAAGCGGCTGCGATTCCGGCAAGCCCCTTCACCGTGACCGTTGCGAATTCCGCAAAGTTTGTCGAGGATAAGGGCGTCGTTGATGTCTCGACCGGACACCAGCTTGTCAAAGTTGCTTCGGCTCCCGCTACGGGTCAGTACAGCGTCTCGGCTGGCGTTTACACGTTTGCCGCTGCGGATACTGGCAAGGCTGTTTTGATCAACTACACGTACAACGCTGCAACTGGCGTGGGTATGCGTATTCCGATCACGAACCACTTGATGGGCTTCGGGCCGATCTTCAGCATGACGCTGACAAACGCCTACAAGGGGCAGAACCTCAGCATGACGCTGAATGCCTGCCGTGCAGAAAAGTTGGCCTTCGCTACCAAGCAGGACGACTACATGATCCCCGAAATTGACGGCTCAGCTTTCGCCGATGCCTCAAACAACATCGGGTACCTCGATCTCAGCGAATAACTAATCCTTCAAGGGGCTACGGCAAGTAGCCCCTACCACCTTCCGGAACCCGATCTGGCGTTCCTCAATTCATCTCAGGAAACCTACCTATGTCTAACGAAGTAATCGAATGCCTTTCTGATGCAGACATTGCCGCCGAAGTGCGTGCGACAAACAAGATCAAAGCTGTGCCTGCGCCTCCCGTTGAAGGACAGTTGTTCAAGCTGTGCGGTGTGGACGTTACCGTCCCCGCGCTCAAAGTTAAACATCTCGTGAAGTATGCCTCGCAGATGCAGCAGCTATCCAAGGTGACAAGCGATACCCCGCCTGAGGAAATCTTCCTCGCGGCTCTGCCGATCATCACCGCTGCCTTGCAGCGCAACTACCCAAGCCTGACCTCCGACGACGTGACCGAACTGCTGGACGTTGCCGTCCTGCCTGCCGTGACGATCTCGATCATGGGCGGCAGTGGCTACCGGGCACTCAAGCCGGGGGAAAAGTAACCGGAGAGGGACAGCCCAATTGGGGGTGGATATACAGCCACATCCAAGCCTCGACCGGAATGAATGCACGGGAAATAGACGAGTTGGAGTACAGCGAAGTAGCCGCACTTTTCGACTACTGGAAGGAAACTCCTCCGGCTCACATCCTCGTTAAAGCGTTCTTCAAGATGGGCGGCGAAGAGCCAGAAAGCAAAGAAATCACAGACGAACAGTTCAACGAACTGGCGTCGATGTTCCCAATAAAGCAGACGTAACATGGCCGACAATCAACTAGACATACGGGCAACAGCAGACTTCGGACAAGTAAATGAGTCGTTCGATGCTACTGCTACCAACACTCAGAGAAACACTGAGTCCATGCAAAGCGCATGGCAACGGTTGCGCCAGAGTGTGTCGTCCGCCATGAGCGGAGTCGCGTCATCCGTGCGTGAGGGTGCTACTGCCGTAAGTGCGGCAACCACGGAGATGAAAGAGAAGTTGGTCGAGACTGCGGAGGCAGCGAACCTTGCCAAGGGCGGGTTCAATGCATTCGGTGCAGCCACGGCTGTTCTCGGTGCTGGTGCTGTCGTCGGCATGTTGGGCGAGATGGCCCACAAAGCCGCCGAATCCGCGATTCAAATTGGAAACCTCTCTGACGCTACAGGCATTGCGGTCAAGTCGCTCTCCGAGATGCAGTACGTCGCTGCCCGTCAGGACGTGTCGTGGGAGAGCGTAGAGAAATCTATTCGCAAGATGACTGCCGCGATGGATGCGGCTCGTAACGGCGGTCAGCAACAGGAAGAAGCGTTCAAACGTTTGGGCGTGTCGATGGCCGACTTGAAATCGAAGTCGCCTGAAGAAGTCATGCTCAAAATCTCCGACTCGCTGAACAAGCTGGAATCTCCGGCTCAGCGTGCCCACGCTTTGACGACGCTGTTCGGTCGTGGATGGGTGGATGCCGCTACGTTCCTTCGTGGCGGATCAGACGAAATCAAGAAACTAATGGAGAACGCCGACGCGCTCGGCGGTGTCCTCAACGATGAAGCTGTTGCATCTGCTCGTGAGTTTGACGATGCGATGGACGACCTCTCACAACAGTTGAAGTCGCTTTCCATTCCCCTCATCGAAGGAACCAACTACGCCCTCAAGGGTCTGCTCACCGGGTTCGGTGCGCTTAAGGTCGGCATTGTCGTTATCGGCGACACGGTCGCTGCCTTCCTACTCACGCTTTATGACGGAGTGGTGGGCTCTGCGAAGGCTCTGGAGCGTTTAGCTCATCTTGACTGGAGCGGAGCAAAGGCAGCCGCATCGCAGGCTGCGGACAACATCAAGGGTAGCTGGAAAGCCGCTCTCGATGACATGACCGACTCCGCTGTGAAGTTCGATGAGAGCCAGCAGCGGCTATGGGCCAAGCCGTCACAACGCCCGAAGGACGGCAAGCTCGGACTCGCTGATGACAGCGGTGCTTCAAGTGCGGGTAAGGATACTCGCCTACAGCAGTGGCAACAGGAACTTCAGCAGAAGAAGGACGATGAAGACACCTTCCACGAGTTGAGCAAGGAAGCGGAAGCGCAATTCTGGCAGAGCAAACTCTCGAAGGTCAAAGAAGGCACCGAACTATACAAGCAGGTATCCCACCTGTTCCGGGAAGCTGAAAAAGCGGCGGACAAGGAATACCTCAAAGACGTAGACCAAGACGAACGGCTCAAGATTGAAGCCACAAAATCAGGCACACAGCAACGCATCAACGCGATCAACGATGCGATGAAAAAGGTCGAGGCGATTGGTGGCACCGAGACCGAGGCTTACAAGGGACTTCAGAAGGCTAAGGTCGAGGCTGAGAAGGCACTCCACGAGCAGGAAGTTAAAGACGCTCAGGATGCCGCCAAGCGTTTGCAGCAGATCGCTCAGACAACCGCAGAAGGCGAACTTGCCGCTGCCAAGTCAGCAGCCGACGCGAAGCGTCAACAGTCTGACTTCGAACTCCAACTCGGGCAGATCAACTCCAAGAAACATTTAGCGATGCAGAAGCAGGCGCTTGATGAAGAGTATCAGGCGCAGCTTCAGGCATTAGAGAAAGAGCGCGACCTGCTCAACAAGCTGAGCCCGGATTACCCAAACGAGTTCCTGAAGAACAAGAACAAAATCTCTGCCCTTGAAGCGCAGTGGCGTCAGAAGTCTCAGCAGCTTGATCAGAAATTTGTTCTCGACAAGCAGAAGACTTGGAACAGCTTCTTCAACGGTATCAGCCGAGGATTCAGCGGCACCATTCAGGGCATGATCCAAGGCACTCAGACGTTCGCACAGGGCATGGCGAACATGTTCACTAACATCCTATTGAGTTTCGTGGACATGCTCGTCCAGATGGGCGTGCAGTGGGTCGCTAACTGGCTATTCATGCACCTGTTCAAACGGTCGCTGGATGCCTCTTCAACTGAAGCGGCGATTGCAGCAGCATCCGCAGAGGCGGGTGCTAAAGGCACAGCGTCATTCGCTGGTGCGCCGTGGCCCATTGATATGGGCGCTCCTGCTTTCGGTATGTCGATGGCTGCGGCTGCGGCTGGCTATTCGTCCTACGGCTTCGCCGAGAAGGGCGCTCTGGTTCAGGACGATCAGCTATTCCAGCTACATAAGAACGAGACGGTTCTCCCGGCTGAAATCTCAAACCCGATGAGGGCAATGCTTTCAAAAGGGACTTTCGGTGGACGAGATCAGCAGATTACTTCGAACACCACCCTCAATATTCAGGCATATGACGGCACGAGCGTTAAGCAGATGTTCGAGACGCACGGCGATGTGCTCGGTCGAATCATGGTTACCAAACTCAAGAAGGCTGTGAAGAACGGCGAGTTCCGGGGGAGCATGTAATGAGCAATTCATTCTTCCCACAGGTGCCCGGTCTGGCATGGGACGTTAAGAAGAAACCATTCTTCAACAACATCATCCAGACTCCGGCCAATCTCCGGAATGAAGTCCGTGTCGCTGTCACAACGCAGCCACAATACCAGTTCGAATGCAATTTCGAGTTTCTTCGCCAAGACGGATCACGCGGTCTGTCTGAGCTATCGACCATCGAAAGCTTCTTCCTCGCACGTGGCGGCAACTTCGATTCGTTCCTGATCGACCTCTACAACTTCACCGGGGACGGAAACGACCATCAGGTGACGAATGCCCCTGCCATGGTGAACGGTGACGGCACCACGAAGATATTCCAGCTTGGCCGTACGTATGGCAGCTTCCGCGAGTCGGTCGATGCCGTGGACTCCGGAACCTTCCAGTTGTACGTCGGGGGAGTATTACAAAGCAGTGGCTACACCCTACAAAACAACACAGGGTACGTGACCTTCACTTCAGCGCCGTCGAACGGCGCGGTGATCACGTGGAGCGGCTTTTATTACTACCGCGTCCGTTTCTTGGAGAACAGCTACGAATTCAATTTGATGCAGAACAAGCTTTGGGAACTTCAGACCCTCACCTTCCTGCAAATCACGACGTAAACGACAGTTTGCAAATTTGTCGTCTACAGACCCCCACATTAGGAGCCCCTATATGAGTTTCACCGCAACAGACATTTGCCTTGATGGCTACGAAGACAAGCCATTCAGTTTCAGTTTTGACAGCCACAAAGTAGCTAAGCAGCTTCGAAGACTCGCAGACGACCTCGACGTTAGCCCGGCTGAAGACCCGAAGTTCCCCGTTGACCGCGAGTTCCTGTGCCTTCAAAGCGTGGGCCAGAGCGAAGAATCGGTACGGGACGATTACACCATCACCACGATCACATTCAAGCTCGTGAGAAACCGCACGAAGTAACTCAATGAAGACCGCTTCAAGCACGTTAATCGCTAATTTGGCCAACAACGCTGAGTTTTACAGAGCCGATCTGTGGACGATTGTCCTTCTGAACGGCTACGGAACGCTCCAGTACACGTCTTGGCCGAATCAGATAACGACGACCGACGCACGTACTTTCCTTCCCGGCCCTCCGAACTTCGTCCGTAACAGACTGACCTCCGAGATCGGGGTGAAGGTCACAACACTAAATCTTGAACTGCATGCCTCCGACACGAACACCATGCCGGACGGTACGCCCCTTATTAGGTTCATCGCTGGCGGTGGATTCACAGGAGCAACGTTGACGCTGGAGACAGCGATCATGCTCAACCCCGGCGATACGTCCGCAGGCACGGTGGTGGAGTTTGTTGGTGAGGTTGGTGGAGCAGACTCAATCGGTCGATCCTCAGCCAAGTTCACGGTCAACGCGCTGACGAACAGACTGAATCAGCAAGTGCCTCGCAACGTAATCCAGCCGTCTTGTCCTTTTACCTTGTTCGACTCAGCCTGCACGCTCAACCAAGCGTCGTTCGCAGTCAACTGCACGGTACTGTCGGGCTCTACGGCGAACCAGATCAATGCCAGCCATGGTAAGGCAGCCAGTTACTTCGCCCTCGGGAAAATACAGTTCACGTCCGGCCTCATGAACGGACACTGGTTCTCGATCCGCGACAACACCACATCGGCATTGAGCC
Organism: Terriglobales bacterium; assembly: GCA_035561515.1. NCBI lineage: Bacteria > Pseudomonadati > Acidobacteriota > Terriglobia > Terriglobales > Terriglobales bacterium. The sequence goes on from DATMXP010000022.1 coordinate 122,872, forward strand.
CCGTAAAGAACATGGGCTTCACTCCTACGGCGGGTGACACGTTCACCGCATATCCCGGATGCGACAAGCTGCAAACCACTTGCAATACCAAGTTCAGCAACCTCGTTCATTTCGGTGGTTTCCCGTTCGTTCCGGAGCCAGAGGCAGGAATTTAAGCATGACTCCAGCAGAAGCAAAAACGGTTATCGAAGAGTCCCGTACATGGATCGGAACGCCGTATGCCCACATGGCGATGGTCAAGGGTGCGGGTGTCGATTGCGCCATGATCTTGAAGGCTGTGTACGAAAAAGTGTTCCCCGAACTGTTCGCGGGTGTCGAGATCGAATACTACCCACCGGATTGGCATCTCCATCGAGACGATGAACGTTACGTGGACAACATCCTCCGGTACGCCGAAGAGATTCCGGAGTCCGAAGTGCAGCCGGGCGACATCGTCGTCATCAAGTTCGGACGCAGTTTCGCTCATGGGGGAATCGTGACGGGATGGCCCAACGTCGTGCATGCCTACATGAATGCACGCTGCGTCATTGAAGAAGATTTTCTGAAGAACAAGGAACTGGCTGGACGCCCTCGGCGATTTTTCCGGCTGAAGAAGTGTAAGGAATAGCGATGGGACTCAGTAGAGGAAAAGGCGGCAAGAGTACACCACTGGCACAGCAGCAGACGATCCTGTCTGCGATCCGCGTGCAGACTGCGAACTTCGGTTCGGCAGAAACGCTGGTCTATGGTCAGCAGCGTGTCTCCGGCAAGCTGCTTGATTACACGGACTTCCTTCCCATTCCTCATACTTCTACCACTCGCACAGGAGGCAAGGGGGGCGGTGGTGGACAGACCACGACCACAACGACCTACACTTATCAAGCTGCATGCGTAATCGGTATCTGCGCAGGCCCGATCACCGCACTTAAAAATGTGTGGGACACCAAGGGCAAGCTGGCGTTGGTTTCTGGAAGCTCCACCTATACGATTCCGGTCGGCGGTGGGAGCTACACCCCGACAATCCCGAGCAGCGGTCAGTACCACGTGGATGAAGGCGCTGGATATTACTCGCCTTATAGCTTTTCAGCCAACGATTACGGCTCTGACGGATCAAGGCTTTACTCCGGCACACAGACGGTTCCCTTGCGGTATGTGGCTTCCGCTCCTGCGGCAGGTCAATACAGCGCGAGTGGGGGAACATATACCTTTGCTGCTGCCGACGCTGGCAAGCAAGTCGTTCTCAATTATGTGTATAGCGTCCCGGATTCTTCCGGCGATGCCTCTGCACCAGCAACCAAACTGAGCTTATCTCTGTTCACGGGCGACCTCGGCCAAGCGCCTTGGGGCTACATGTCCTCGAAGCATCCTGACCGCGCCCTCGGTTACTCGGGCATGGCTTATGTGGCCTCGTCCGCATTCGACCTTGGTAGCTCAGCATCACTGCCCAACTACAGCTATGAAGTCGCCGGACTGTTGCAGTTCGGGGCAGGCATCGTTGACGCCAATCCAGCGGATGTGGTCAACGACATCATCACGAATCCATACCACGGAACCACATTCCCGTCCGCTAACTTGGGCAGCCTCACGCAATACAGCAACTACTGCGTAGCGAATGGGCTGTTCCTGTCTCCCGTGATCGATTCTCAGACCACAGCCGGAGACATCATCAACCAGATCACCAGCCTGACCAACACCGCAGTCGTGTGGAGTGAAGGCAAGCTGAAGTTCATTCCTTACGGGGACACCACGGCTGTCGGTAACGGTGCGACGTTTACCCCGAACACCACTCCCGTGTATGACCTGACAGATTCGGATTTCATCTGCAATACGGGTGAGGAACCGATCACGATCAGCATCGTCCCTCCGGAAGAACAGTACAACGTCTGCAAACTGGAAATCCTCGACCGTTCGAATTCTTACAACCCGTTGCCCATCGAAGATAAAGACGACGCTGCCATTCAGGTAAACGGACTTCGCACTCAAAGCGTAATCACGGCGCATGAGATTTGTGACTCGGGCGTTGGCAAGAAGGTGGCAATGGCGATCAATCGTCGCACTTGCTACATCACTCGCCAGTTGCAGTTCAAGCTCGGTCTCAAGTACATCCTTTTAGAGCCCATGGATTTGGTCACGGTTACCGATTCCAGACTCGGGCTTAATCAGTATCCCGTTCGCATCCTCTCCATCGAAGAGGATGAAGACGGCTTGCTCCAGATCACGGCTGAAGAGTTTCCATGGGGAACGGCGACCGCGACCGAATATCCAGCACAGAGCCCGTCGTCTTACTCCCCGAACACGGGAGTCGATCCGGGAAGCATCAACACGCCGATCATCTTTGAAGCTACGGATCGCCTGTCTGAGTATCGCGGAAACGAGATCATCATCGCCGCATCCGGCTCCAACGCCAATTGGGGTGGGTGCAATGTCTGGGTTTCTCCCGATGGCACGACGTACAAGCAGATCGAAGGGGGAACAATCTCCAGTCCGGCTCGTATGGGCGTTCTGACGGCCCCATTGGCATCGGGCTCCGATCCAGACACGACCCACACTTTGTCCGTCGATCTGACGCAGAGTCGTGGCACGTTGAGTTCCGGCACTGTAGATGACTGCGACAACTTCCGCACTCTCTGTTGGGTGGACGGCGAGTTGATCAGCTATCAGACGGCCACTCTAACTTCCGCTTACCACTACAACCTTGGAACCAAGCTGCATCGAGGAGTCTACGGAAGCACGATTGGTTCGCATGCAAGCGGAGCGCAGTTCGTCTTTTTGGATGGCGCTGTCCTGAGCTACAACTACGACCCCACGTGGGCTGGAAAGACAATTTATCTGAAGTTTACGTCTTTCAATTCCTTTGGTGGGGGTGAGCAGTCGCTCGGCAGCGTGACGCCATACACGTTCACAATCCCCGGCGTTTACAAAGGAGCCGTTAATTCAGGTACGGGTGTCGTTGTGCCGACCTCGGTGGATTTCAGTCAGGGTTACGTAAACCAGACGCTTGACTACATTGCCGATGGCACAACCAGAAAACTTGGCAACGGCTACGTCGTAAAGAGCCGCACATCGAACTTTTCGACTGTGGCTTGGGACGTGAACCTAGTGAACACGGGCACGAGCACCGTCACGGGAACGCTCCCTGCGGCAGGAACGAACGATAACAACATCATCATCTTTAAGAAGGTTTCGGCGGACTCGAACACCCTAATCATTAACCCGATAGGTGGAGACACGATTGAAGGGACGAGCAACTTGGTACTGAACTACAAGAACAGTTGCGTGACCCTGATCAGCGACGGAACCAGCAATTGGGACATTTTGTAAGTGAGGCATCATGAGCTTTTTTGAGCAGATTAAACAAGGCAGTGGCGGATCAGGGACAGGCATCAGCTTCAGTGATTCGTGGTACGTGACGTTGACTGACGGCACACAGGCAATCGGCGTGTCCGGGCATCCGGTGGTTGTCAGCATGAGTGGGACTGTCGATGTTAGCGACCGGGCAGGGCGTCAGCTTGGTCTTGTATATCAGGGCACCAGCCCATGGGTGACAAACATTTCGCAGTTTGGCGGCAACGCCGTTGTAACGGGGACGGGGGCAAGCGGCTCCGGAATCCCTCGTGTCACTGTTGCGAACGATTCCAAGATTCAACTTTGGGATGGCACGCATACCGCAGCGGTAACAGCGGGTGGAAGCCAGAGTATCAGTCTGGATGAAGTTGGTGGTGTGGCCACCACGCTTGGTCAGAAGACCATGGCGAACTCGATCCCTGTGGCAATCGCATCCGACCAAGACTTGACGGTCACGGTGGGCGCGGTCTTCACTGAGACAACGGGTGTCGTTAACAGCGGTACGCAGGGTCAGTCAATTGGCAGCAGCAATCTCATCATCAACAACCAGTTCAAGTACACGACACTGATCATCGTCTTCGACGCCACGGGGGTGTTGGGTACAGGCGGTGTCATCGAGATTCAGGGATCGACGGACAATGGTAATTTCATTGCAATGCCATTCGAAGTTTTGACGAATGACATCACCTTCGAGACCACACAACTTACCACGGATGAAATCAACGCCTCGCCATACAACGTCGGCGGTGGTGGTTTGGTCGCGGTGCGTCTCAACACAACGGGCTTCCCGTATGTTCGCATCTACACGACCACAGGATGGACAGGCGCACCAAGCCTCGGTTACGAAGTATCGCAGTCTACAGGTATCAACAACTTCTCAACCGCATCCACGATTGTGAGCCCGGTCACGGCTCTCGGCACGAGCGCCACGAAAGCGGTCAACACGATCCTGCTGGATCAGGCAGGCAACACGATCAACACCCTGCCGTGGCAATATCAGTACACGAGCACGAACGTCTTCCGTCCAATCTTGGTGCAAGCTGCGCCGTATGGTGCTTCAAGCTTCACGAAGACACTGACAGTGGGCAACGCCGTAATATCCATCATCGTCGCAGCGAAAGGTTCCGGTCTCAGCGGATATGCCAACGAGCTTTATGACAGCGCAGGTAACCTCTATACCAAGGTCAACGGCTATGTCGGTGGCAATGGCACCTACATCGTCTACTACGGCGTAATCACACAGGAGCACGACCTGCTGCCGACTGGCTTGCCGGGCACGATGAACTTTGAGTACCAGAATTTAGGCGTGCTCCAAGCCGCAGGTATTCAGTTTTACACAAGCACAACGTCATCCACATCCGGCAGTCAACAGGATGTCGTCGGCCCTTCGATCACCGCAGGCCCGGCTGAGTTCATTGGCTTCGTCAATGCTCAGTACCCGCACAGCACAATCACGAACGTTTCAATCAACGGTTCGAACGTAGCAACCCTGACTGGATCGGGGATGACCTTCTCGTCCGGTCAAACTGTGCATCTGAGCAACTTCACGAACGCCACGTTCCTGAACGGTCAGACGGTCACTTTAACGGGCGCTACGTCCACGACGCTGACGTTCAACTTCACCCACGCTTCATACAGCACGGGAGACACTGGATGGGCAACAACCTACGGCGGAAGCGTTCCACTGACATTGGCCAGCGCCATCGACAGCTACAGTTCGCTAACGCCCATCCGTCAGCAGTTCAACCCGGATGCCTATACGGCAATTGCGGTTGCTGACTGCTATTTGCCGTCCAGCAACACAGAAGCGATTAGCTGGTACTCGGTAACGAGCGCCAACGTCTTTGTCGCCGATACGATCCTCATGGCGTACAAGCCTGCTCTTAAAGGTCAGACTATGTTGGGCCTTTCAAGTGATGGCACCGTTGAGCCTCTGAGTGTCGATGCGTCAAGTGGTGGACTGAAAGCGTATGTCACTAATCTTGCTTCAACGTTGAGTGTTGCAGGTACGAAGACAAGCAACTCAACGGCGGCGAACAACGAATGCTTGCAGACTCTTCCGGCAGTTGCAACGACCAGTGCCCCGACCTACGTGTCTGGGCGGTCGGTCGCTCTCTCAACTGACCTGAGCGGAAACGTGCGCATGGTCGGCAGCGGCACCACATATTCCTCTGGCGTTCCGACCGGAACCACCTACCCGATTCAGGTCGATAGTCAGGGACGTTTGGTTCTGCCAGTCACTTCTGTCACCGTACAGAACACCAGCATCCCCGTTACTCAATCGGGTGCGTGGTCAATTAGTGCAACCAATCCGTCTGTCAGTGGTACAGCAGCAGCGGTTCCTGCTTCGGCGACCTATCTCGGGGGCAATAAGAGTGGCAACTTAGTTGGACTCACACTCGATTCCTCATCGAATCTGAATGTGGTGGTCAACAACACGGTTCCGGTCTCTGGATCGGTGTCTGTATCAGGCACGATTGCAGCTACACAGAGCGGAACATGGAACGTTGGAACGCTCACATCGATCACCAACGCAGTCACGGTTGCACAACCCACCGCAGCAAACCTCAATGCTACGGTTGTCTTCCCATCCGCTCAACCTGTCAGTGTTTCGTCTCTTCCAGCGGTTGTCGGCAACCTCACCAACAACAATGCAGTCCCCGTTGCGAACAACATCGGCGTGCTGCCTGCTGTTGTTGCCCCGACTGGAACGACCTACACAACAGGCGACCAAGTGTTGCTCACGACAGATGGCACTGGCGCTCTGCGTGTCATCGGCGCGAGTGGTCAACAATACTCTGACGCAACTCCGGTTGGAACCCCAACTGGTGTCGTGAACATGGGATACGACGGGGCAAGCGTTTATGCGCTTCGTCTCGACGCCTCGAAGAACCTGAAGGTTGCTCAGCAAGGCACCGTCACGGTAACCGGATCGGTTTCCGTAAGCAATTTCCCAAGCAACCAAACTGTGAACCTGAGTCAGTTTGGCGGTACACCCGTAAGCCTTGGACAAGGCTTCATGTCGGCATCCCTGCCCGTTTGCATTGCTTCGGATCAATCGAGTATTCCAGTCACGGTATCCGGCACTGTCTCTACTACTTTCAGCGACCCCGCTGAAGGAAGCACGAGTGCCGCCGTGCCGAGTAAAGCAATCTACATTGGCGGCAACCAAAGCGGAAACCTCGTTGGGTTATCGCTCAACGGGTCGGGTCAACTCAATGTTGCCGTCAACGGCAGCGTGGGTCAGGGCAGCCCGGCAACAGTAGCCAACGCTTGGCCGATCAAGATCACTGATGGAACTAACACGGCAACCATCGCTGCGTTGACGAATTCCAAAGCGCAGCATGTCGCCATTGTCGATGCTTCCGGCAACCAGATCACGTCGTTCGGCGGTGGCACACAGTATGCGCAGTCCACGTCGAACTCTACTCCGACTGGTACGGTCGCAATGGGTCTCAACCCATCAAACCTGCTGAAAGCGATCAGTCTCGACGCTAACTCTGCTCAGTACGTGAACATCCTTGCTTCTTCCACCCTGAACGTCGCTCAGAGCGGAGCGTGGAATGTTGGACAGACGGGAACGTGGAACTTCAATCTTCCCACGGGCGCTTCGACCAATGCTGGTGCGGCAAACGGAGCAAGCGGTCAGGTGTCCATCGCAACCACGGCAACTTCTATTGTGTCGGCTCGTGCGACTCGACGCAGTATCAAAATCACGAATCTTGGCACGACGGATGTCTACATCGGCTTTAGCAGCGGTGTGACCACATCGACAGGCGACTTACTACTTGGCTCCAAAGGATCGTTCGTCAGCTTCCCGACGAGTTCAGCGGTCTACGCCATTGTTGCGTCAGGTACGCAGAGCATCAGCTATAGCGAGGTATACGACTAATGAGTGACATTTATGCAGGCATCGCCCCGGCTTCCGGTGGAGTAAACGTCGTTGGCACGGCGACGAAAACAAATCAAACAGCCAGCATCGGCAGCACGACTCTGTACGCAATGCCGACTACTGGCATGTATCGGGTCTCGTATGTGCTGATGACCAGCGCCACAGGTACGGGCGGCACCGTGACTCTCACTGTCGTTAACGGTTACTCGGGGCTCGGCCAAACTACGTCAGCCTTGTCGCTGACCGCTGCTGTGGGTACACAAGTCGCCGGGGACTTTGTCCTCTGGGCGACTGGTGGTAACAGCATCACGTATTCGACCACTGTGTCCGGAGGCAGCGGAAGTTTCGCGTATCGGCTCGATCTTCGAGTTGAGCCTCTGAGCTAGTAGTCAGCACAAAATATGGAAGCCCCGGCAAAAAAGCCGGGGCTTTTTGCTGCCTCAGCGAAATCCTGCTCTGACCATGTTTTGCGCCGTATGAGTAATTGTGGGTCGAACCGAACCACAACACTATTTCGGACTTATACATGACACCTTACGAGACAGTAGTCGAATTCATTAAATCGCTCACGTGGCCGACGGTGGTATTAGGTTTCCTCGGCGTATCAGGGAGCATCAGCGCATTGGGATGGAAGCTACGCGGCGGGGCGAATCGCCTTCAAAGCACAGAAAACTACGTCGAACAGATGGCCACCAACGACTTCCCGCACACCTTTCACACGCTCCTGAATATCGACAAAAACATCGCCAAATTTACTGGCGGAACAGAAGTCAATTTCACTGAGCTTGAAGCGGCACTGGCAGCCAAGAGGGCAGCCCGTAAGAAGTAAGGAATACATGTATCCGGTTTACCTCATCACGTGTTTTCACCCTGAGTATGTCCAACACCTGAAGCCATATGTCGGCTGCATCGTGACTGCCGGAAAGACGGTTGAGGACAGATTCGCTGAACATCTGAAGGGTCGCAGGAGCGGAGCCGCTTATCTCCAACGAGCGATTAAGAAGTATGGCAAAGAGTGGTTCCGCGTCGAGCAGGTCGATGCCGGGAATACACCGGAGCAGGCTCTTGAGCTTGAGGCATGGTGGGTAAAACGCCTTGGCACGCTTGCACCAGAAGGTGGTTACAACCTGACAGCGGGTGGTCGTGGTTCTCGTGGACGTAAAGCAAGCGACGAAACCAGACAGAAGATGTCTGACTCGCTCAAGGGATTGACGCCTTGGAACAAGGGAAAGACGGGTATTTACTCCGCAGAGACTCGCCAAAAGATGTCCAAAAGCCGGATCGGAAAATCTTCGTGGAACATGGGCAAAGCATGGAATGAAGAGATGAAAGCCAAGCTCAGCGAGGCTCACAAGGGATATTGCCCCCCACCTGAACGAGTGGAGAGGATGCGAATTGCTCTGACAGGAAGGCCGAAACCCGACAGTTGGAGAGAAAAGAACAAGCTTCGCCAGAGGGATGAAGAAGGTAGGTACTTATAAAATGCCAACATTTGAAGCACAACTACAGACGGCAAGAATGTTTGCGGAGATGGCACGCGCTGCCAATCATCCGTTTCCAGAAATGGCAGCGGCGGAAGCTTGTTTGGAGTCTTGCTTCGGCAAGAGCCATTTGGCTGTGGATGGACACAACCTGTTCGGGGTCAAGCAGCATGCGCATCCCATCTACGACACCATCGTTATCCCTACCCGCGAGTTCATTGACGGTCAGTGGGTGATCGACGGCAACACAGCATGGGTCAAATATCCCAGTTTCAAAGAGAGTTTTGAGGATCGGGTAGCCACTCTTAAGCGGCTGGCCCCGAAATACCCGCACTACAAAGCGGCACTCGAAGCCAAAAACCCAATCGCGTTCATCACTGAAGTATCGAAGACGTGGAGCACCGATCCGCAACGCGGTGACAAGTGCATTCACTTCTTCAAGTCGTACTTCCCGGCGCTCTACGCCGAGGCGACCGCGCAGCCGGAAGTAACGGAAGAGACGCCAGCAGCATAAAAGCTAGGCCGCAAGCCTAGCTTTATACACCTTGCGCCGGGGCGGCACGTCACCGCCCTTCTTGTAGCATTCCGCCAATATCTGTAGACGTTCCCGGCCAGCGACGAACACGTTCGATGCCCATCCGAGCATCACCTGAGCGTCACGCAGAGTGTTAGCGGTGGCGATTGCATCCATCAACGGCAGCAGATCGGGATCATGCTTCGCCACGAACTCCCGATAACCCCACACATGTAGCCTCTGCTCTTGCTTCACGTGTTCGGCTTCCGCCGTCTCCTGAGATACATCTTCTATTCCAAGATCGAGCACATCATCGGTGCTACGCTCAGCGCCATGGAATGCCGATCCTAATGTGCCATCCGGATTGATCGGGAACGCATTTGGCTTGCGTAGATAATCCCGCTTGCGGTGATCGAGCAGATCACGGAAGCGGTTCCAGAGGATGGCATCGAGGTAGCGGAACCAGCGGCTCTTCGAGGCACCCTCACAACGACGAGGGTCAAAAGTCTCAATGGCATCGGAAATTTTGCGTGTCTTCTGCCGAGGTTTGCGCTGCATCAGGAACAGCAATAGCTCGTTTGTCCACTCTTCGACATCAGCACGGTCGTAGGTGAGCGACCGCAGGTTCATCGCTACCCAACGCTGCGCGTAGTTCGGGAAGCGATCATAGAATTCCGCAAAGTCTTTGGGGCAAACAAAGCCGTCGGCTCCGACCCAATGTCCCTTACGTCGGCGGAAGGCTTCCGGTTTATGCTTCATAGCCGGAACCCGCCAGTTCAATCAGAATGTTGTCCCGTGTTGCCTCATCCAGAGTGGCCCAAGGACGCAAATAACTGCCTTCGAAAATTCCCAATAGATAGCCCCGGTGGACGTACACAACTCCGTGCCGGGTGTTGATCCGTCCAGTGACGTGACCAGCGAGGTAACGTTCCATACCAGCCTCCTAATGAAGAGGCCGAAAGTTCAAAAACTTGGAACGCACGTGTTCTGGTGCTATCGGGTTAATACTTGCGGAGGGGAGTTTTGCGGGGAATCACAGTGCCTTGCTGAGGCCCAAACCGATCCCGATACCGATGCCAATCGATTTCGCGGTGCCTTTGACCTTCGACCAGAATCCCTTTGGCTTCTTGAGGCTGTCTATTTCTTTCTGCTTTTCCGCTGTGATCGCTACCTGCTTCTGGTAGTTGTCATCGTTCTTGGCTGCGATTTTCGTTTCCGTGTCGAGATTCTTGGTGCAGGCATCCAGCTTAGCGTCAGTGATCCGGCATTGACTGAGTGTCGTGAAAAGCGGAATGGCTTTAACGGCGCTGTAGTCCGGAGCATCTGGGATGCTGTGCGCATCCAGTTCAGGATTAGTCTCTGCAATTGCAGGGATTGCTTGTGCTGGAGTCTTGACCCGCTCCTGCTGCTGGACGATGACATCGATCTTCCTCTGCGCTGCTTTATTCACATCATCAATGGACTTTTGGAGGGTTGCGATCTGATCGTTGTTTGCCTTGATTTGATCCTTCAAGCCTTTGACCACTTGCTCACTGATCTTGATCTGCTGCTCAGCGAGTAGCCGGGCGTCCCTCTCTTGTAAATACGAGTGCAGGCCCACATATCCGACCACGAGAGCGATAATCCAAATCAAATGACTAAACAGCCAGTGTTTCCAGTCCAAATTCATACTGCTTTTCTTTCCAAATACTCCGCTGCTTTCCGCAAAGTCACAGGATCATCATCAAACTGACCGATGGCTCGGTTGCATTTGTCGTGCAGCAAACCTCGGACACAACCTCCACACGTTCGGGAGCCCGGACAGCAGCGATGGTCATGATCCACGACTGGCTTTAACTGCTTATCACCTTCGACGAATGGCTGATCACAAATCAGACAGCGATGCGCTTGCGCCTGTTTCATCGCACCAAAAGCTTCGGAGCTTAATCCGTATGTGGTCTTCAGATGCTTTTTGGCTCCGGCTACCTTATGGCACGTCTTGCATGAACGGTGGCCGTTGGTACGGATATACGCATTGTCAGGAGTCAGTTCATGACCACGGGCGCAATGAGTCTTTCGTGGTGTCGCTACCGTGCGTAGTTTCGTCTTACCCTTCGTGGCCCTCGACAGGTTTGCCCGATGCTCGGCCGAGAAAATTCTCCCTTTCAACCCTCGGGAGATTCTTGCTCTGTGTTCCGCCGACAGATGTGACCCTAATCTCACGCTTACTTAATACTCAGTTTTTGTTGATGTTCTTCACGATGTAGGCTCGGCCTTCGGCTCTTCCGGGGGCTTGTTGTCCTTCTTGCGAAGAAGCCAATCGCCGATGCGGTTAACTCCGTACGGACTCTGACTGAACACCGCTAAGGCTCCGATGATGTAGGGCAGGTTTGGGAGCCACACGGCTAGCTTGTCCGCTGGCTGGCACATCAGGTGCCGGAACAGAACCGCCAGAATTAACAGACTGCCCATGCTCAGGATGAAGCTCACGACCCGGCTGGATGACGGTGCTCCGTTGTCCGAGAACACTCCCTGCACGAACTGCTTTATCGGTAGTTGAAAACGATCATCCGCCACGTTCATCCCCTAATGCCTCATACGGGACGAGAGCGGATCATGCAGAGCCTTACCAAAACTCGGCTCCTCCCAATTTTCTCCGTATTAAGTCAGTGGAACGCTAACGAGTGAAATTCTCGCTATCGGATGCCTTAGTAGGAGAACCAAATGTCAGATTTCACAATTACCAATCCCAAGAGATTCATCCTCGGCACCGGAGGCCCAAGCCTCGCTGACGTGCTCGACCGCCTCGACAAACTAGACGACCGCATGGCCGTCGAAGATGAGTCCAACGATGTGCCCCTCTTCATGCGTGTCGCTGCCATCGAGCGTCGTCTCGATGCAGTGAAATATTCCGGCCTGCGTCCGCTCACAGATCAAGAGAAGAACACACCGATTGTCTGTCAGTCAGGGACATGGAAGGCTGTGGACTTCACCCCCGCACCATCTAAGAAGATCACGCCCAAGCAGATTTGCGAGATTGCGGACGAGTTCATTGGTCGTCCTATTACGAAGCGGCCTCCGGTGACGGAAGCATTCGCTCGTTATCTCGCCGACAAGATCAACGAATTTTTCAGGGCAAAGTAGATGAACTACACCGACACGCTGATCTGCACGGTGCTCACGACCAAGAACGAACGCAAGATGGTAGAAGTGCCCGGCTATTTCTTCCGCATGCATCCGACCCAGCTTGCGCAGTATTGGCGCAAGAATGGCGTCCGATCACTTCTGGCGGCAAAGGCAAAAGAACATGAATAAGAAATCCATCGAGGCAGTACGGTTGGAATTCGACCGCACGTTAGCCCGGTACATCAAAGAGAACCCGGCTGAACCTTATAAAAGCATAGCCACGAAATTCGAAATTGGTATCGATTGGGTGATCCGTGTCGCCAAGGCAAATGGCATCACCCGGCCTCGTGGTCGTAAGCCCCGCCTCGCAGCCTAAATCCCAATTCTTCTCGGAAATTTCTATGTCAACGGAACTCGAACTCGAAGTGTCGCCAGATGAAGTGTCCCCCGACGTATCTACGCCGGAAGAGGCCACGAGTGCCGAGTTCGTCGCACCCAAAACTTTCGAAGAGTTTCTGGAGCGGTATCCCAAACTTGTACGCAGCTTCGTGTACCGCAATCCTCGTATTCCTCAGCCGATGAAAGATGACTTGGTGCAGGAGCTTCTGCTCAAGCTGGTCAAGAGCCGTGCCATTGAACGATTCGATCCTGCTAAGACAGGTGGTACCGATAAGAGGCTGTTTTTCAACTTCGTGTACATGGTCATGCGCCGGGAGATGGCAAATCAGGTTAATAAACATCAAACCGATGCATTCGGCAACCTGATCAGAAATGAGGAAGAAGGATCGGAAGACATCAAGAAGCAACTCAAAAGAGCCGAGATGTCGAACACCACAACCCCTGACATCAGCGCCATTGAAGAGTTCCGTGCGTTTGTCAGCAAGCATCGCCCGTATCTGCTGGACACGTTGGACATGATTCTCGACGGGCATTACTGCTACGAGATCGCCGATGCTTACGGGTTGCACATTGGAAGTGTGACCAGCCGTAAGAGCGTTTTGCGAAATTTGTACCGCGACATGTTGCAGGGAAAGCAGCCACGACCGATCAGGGGTGGCAGGCCGCCTCGTTTGGCTCAGAAGAAAACCCGTAAATAGATTTCTCCAATATCAAACCCTCTCTTTAGAAGCCCAATCAGGGCACCTGAGGGAACGATGAAAAAGAGAAAAGCAATAGAGAAACCTGCCGACCGGAAGCTTAAGGCGATGTCGCCGACGCAGGTTGAGAAGGCACAGAAAGCAATTGATTGGTTATATGAGCATGGCGATGCGAAGTTTTACAGCGAACAGTGGTACGCGCAACAGAAGGCTCACATCCTCGAATGCTCGAAGCTATGGGGGCAGCAATGAAACGTGCAACGAATGACCCGCTCTACGCCCAGTACATCCGTCGCAACGCCGACTGGTTCAAGCAGCAATTTGGAAAGCTTGCAGCAACACGCCCGGACATCTGGGTATGCAAAGACAACGTAGCTCGTATCAGCGAGGTCGTTTATGAACTCTGGCTGATGCACGACGGCGACTGGCTTCCGGACTGGCAGGAATTTTCGGAAATCGCCAACCTGCTCGGGCCTGAACTCACACCCTATCCACATGCTTACGTGCGACCGTCCCGATTCAAGCCGGGCGCAAGCCTGAAATTTCCTCGTGACGATTTCTATGAGTTTGCGATGCGCTTGTGGCGACAGACGCCCTACGAGCCGTGGGGGGACATCCGAAAGACGAGATTGCCCTGAATACCGACCACCACATTAGCAACAGTCTGCAAAGTCCGAACCTGTATCACTCAGATTTTGCAGACTTTACAATTTTGGTGTCCGCAATTCCGGGCAGCAAACAAATAATTCACAGGACATTCCTGTTCTGGCCGTAGTATCCGGGAGCTATGTCTTGCTGTATGTCGAAGCCGTGGATTGAGTTGAAAGAAGCCCGAGGCAAGACGGTCAAGAAAATGACCGTCGCCTTCGACCCCGACTACAACTGCATCGAAGTCGAATTCACAGATGGAACCTGCATGGCTGTCGATGTCGTGTCCGCAGTAAGGTTGCGTCCCCAATTTCAGAACATCAAGACAGGTGATACCAAGATACTTCGCACGTATCGTTCGAGACTTTCGATAGCGGGGCAATTCTAGCCTCGCTTTGCCTTCGCCCAACGCTTCTTGGCTGCTTCGCTGAGCTTCTTACGTGAGGCAGCCGAGAGATGCCTCTTCCCCTTGCCAGTCGAATTCGCAACCTGCGGCGTAGTACCTGAGGCACCAGTCTTGCTCATTGCTCTCGTCAACTGCCTGATCGCAATATCCAACTCCGCTCTTTCAGCCTGAAGCTTCGCCAGAAGCTCCTCACCAGTAATGTTACGTGCCATGCCTCGTTCCTCTCTTGTAAGCAACGAGGCATTGTAACGAGATGCTGGAATTTAGGCCAGTATACGAGATTCCGACTACCAAATTCATAGGCAGAAAACAGTAGGCCGAATTGAGCCTCTGTGCTAGTTTAAGCGTGGAATCAGAAGCCTAGTTAAGCTGTTGAAAACGCTCAGGGCACCCATACTCGAACCGCAAACTGCCTTGGGCGCAGGGGGTCGTAGGTTCGAATCCTATCGCCCCGACCATTCAAATCCAGGGCGAGCGGCCGCTCAGAACCCTCAATCAAATCTTCCTGCATCCAGCATGTTTCTAAGTGGCTGAAAAAAAGCATGTTGATCCTGCCAGATGCTCGTGCCTGAATGTGCCAACCAATCCTCACGAATTGAGATACAATCCCCGGCACTTGTGGGGGCACCATGGCCACTGTACCGGTTCGTGTGAAATCGCCTCGTGAACGAGAGCGTCTGATCTTTACAGCGGCATCCATTGCTGCGGCACTTGTGGTGGTCGCTGGATTTTCGCGTACCTATTACCTGAAGGAACTGTTCGGCACTCCGCAGCTTTCGCCACTCGTGCATCTCCACGGATTGCTGTTCTCGTCGTGGGTGGTGTTGTTCATCGTTCAAGCGTGGTTGGTTTCGTCGAGGCGAACGCGGCTGCACATGAAATTGGGGATCGCCGGATTCCTGCTGGCGGTAACGATGATTATTGTCGGCACGCTGACGGCGGTTACGGCAGCTCGTCTGGGACACGCTCCGCCGGGCGCACCTCCGCCGCTGATCTTCTTCGTCATACCTTTCTTCGATATGGTCGTATTCACGATCCTGATCGCCGCGGGATTTCTCTTTCGCCGACACACTGACTACCACAAGCGCATCATGGTAGTGGCGACGCTTGGACTGCTAACGGCAGCGTTCGGAAGGCTGACGATCATCTTTCTAGGTTCAGGAAAGCCGATGCTCGCGATGGCCGGGACGACACTGCTGCTTATCGGGATTGTCATTTGGGATTCGCATTTGCACCGGAGACTGCATCCTGCGTTTGCATGGGCCGGCGCGCTTCTCGTCCTGTCGTACCCAACTCGATTTCTCGTTGCGCAGACCGGCGCCTGGATGCACTTCGCCCGCTGGATCACCGGATAAATTCAGCCACGCTGCAGGATCTGATGGACCATGTGCACGGCAATCGAGCCTTCGCCAACGGCCGAGGCGACACGCTTCACATTGCCTGAACGGACATCGCCGACGGCGAGAACACCGGGCAGGCTGGTCTCCAGCAGGTAAGGCTGGCGCGTGAGCGGCCAGTCGGCGCCGAGCAGTTCGCGCTCATTCAGGTCCCGACCGGTTTTGACGAATCCTCGCTCATCGAGTGCGATGCAGCCTTCCAACCACTTAGTATTCGGAGCGGCACCAGTCATCACGAACACATGCCGGATGGCATGCGTTTCCTCAACCCCTGTCTTCTTGTGTTTCCAGCGGACGCATTCAAGATCATCCCTTCCGTCGAGCGCGGCGATCTCGGTGAATGTGCGCAACTCGATATTGGGGTTTTCCTCGATGCGGCGGATAAGGTACTTCGACATGGTTTCGGCAAGCCCCTGCGATCGAACCAGCATATAAACCTTGCTGGCATGTTCGGCGAGGAAAACCGCAGCCTGTCCGGCTGAGTTTCCTCCTCCCACAACAACAACCTCTTCACCGCCACACAATTGCGCTTCGATGTAAGTTGCGCCGTAGTAGACGCCTTTGCCTTCGAAGCGCTCGAGGTTAGGCACGGCGAGTTTGTTGTAGGCGGCCCCGCAGGCGATGATCACGGTGCGTGTCGTGATGCACGTGTCCTTGTCTAGGCTGACCACGTACGGCTGCTGGTCGCAGTGCAGTTGCGTGGCCGATTTTGCTACCACGATTTCTGCCCCGAACTTCTGCGCCTGGGTGTAGGCGCGTCCTGCGAGATCCATGCCGGAGATGCCGGTCGGAAATCCTAGATAGTTTTCGATCTTGGAACTTGACCCTGCCTGTCCGCCGGGGGCACTGGTTTCCAGAACGACCACGTCGAGCCCTTCGGAAGCGGCATAAACGGCAGCCGCAAGACCTGCCGGTCCCGCACCAATGACCGCCACATCGCGGATGTCTTCGTGACTGAGCTTCGGGTTCAGGCCCAGGCACTCAGCCACTTCGTGATTGGTCGGATTCTTTAGAACCGTTGTGCCACGGCAAATCACCACCGGCACGTCGAGGACACTGACATTGAAGCGCTCAAGCAGGTGCTGCGCTTCTTCGTCGCGGTCAAGGTCCACATAGGTGTGAGGATGGCCGTTGCGTCCGAGAAATTCGCGGACCCTCAACGTGCCCGCCGAGTGACGCGAACCGAGGACTACTACGTCTCCGAATCCACTTTCGATGAGCGCAAGACGGCGCAGGATGAACGCGCGCATGATGGTCTCACTGAGGTCGGCTTCAGTCTGGATGAGGCCGCGAAGTTTCTCCTGCGTGATCTCAAGGACCTCGCCATCGGTGATCATGCGGCCGCGAACCAGCGATCGGCGATTCCAAAGCATGCTGACTTCGCCGGTGAAATGTCCCGGGGTGTGGGTGGTGATCGGACGCTCGGTCGACTCGGTGGGCTGGACGATGTCCATGGTTCCTTCAAGAAGAACAAAGAATGGAACCTGCACGTCTCCCTGTTCGAACAGGATTTCGCCACGGTGGACCGAGCGGCAATCTCCGAAGCGGCGAAGGCGGTCGATCTGCGCTGTCGTTAAGGTGGGAAATGCCTGTTCCGGCTTGGTATGGACCGGAGCAACGGGATTCACAACGGTTTCCATCGGGCGCCTCCTTGCGAGCGGCGGTTAAACCTCGATCTGATCTACGTAACACCAGCGCCAGTCTTCTCCGGGCTCGAAGGACTGGATGATGGGGTGCTTCGTGGCATGGAAGTGTTTCGTGGCGTGCCGGTTGGGGGAGCTGTCGCAGCAGCCAACATGGCCGCAGGTGAGGCACAGCCGCAGGTGGACCCACCGGGCGCCGATCTTAAGACAGTCTTCGCAGCCCTTGGCGGAAGGGGTTACGTCCTGGATCTGGGAAATGTGCTTACAGGCGGGTGCCATGGCCATCCTCCGGGAGACACGGAGCTAGTACAGATGATCCAGAAGGAAGAAGGATTCAGGGCAGACTCTGGATATAATCCCTGCACCATGGATCTTGCCCAGAAACTCGAAGAATTGAAACGACGTGATTCGGCGGCCGAAGCAGGTGGTGGGCCGGAGCGCAGAGAGCGCCAGCATAAAGAAGGAAAGATGTCGGCCCGCGAACGGATCGAGTTCCTGCTCGACGAAGGTACGTTCGAGGAGACCGACAAGTTGGTGACGCACCGGTGCAACGACTTCGGCATGGACAAGCAGAAGTACTACGGTGACGGCTTCATCACCGGATACGGGCGGATCGAAGGCCGGCTGGTGTTCGTTTTTGCGCAAGATTTCACCGTCTTCGGCGGCTCGCTGTCGGAGGCCAACGCCGCGAAGATCGTCAAGGTCATGGACATGGCGATGAAGGTCGGCGCACCGGTGATTGGCCTGAACGATTCAGGCGGAGCGCGCATCCAGGAAGGCGTGATGTCGCTGGCGGGCTACGCTGATATCTTCCTGAGGAATACGCTCTCGAGCGGGGTGATCCCGCAGATCTCAGCCATCATGGGCCCGTGTGCGGGCGGTGCGGTGTATTCACCCGCGATTACGGATTTCATCTTGATGGTGGAGAACACGTCGTACATGTTCATCACCGGACCCGACGTGATCAAAACCGTCACGCACGAAGAAGTCACGAAGGAACAGCTTGGTGGCGCCATGACGCATAACCAGAAGTCTGGCGTGGCGCACTTCCTCGCCCATGATGACGCCGAGTGTTTGTCGGAGATCCGCGAACTGCTGAGCTTTATTCCGTCCAACAATTTGGAGGATCCGCCGAGACGCGAGTGCACGGACCCCACCGACCGCAAGGATGAAGCACTGGATTCGATTGTTCCGGCGGAGTCGAACAAACCGTACGACATCAAAGATGTCATCCGCACCGTGATCGACGACGGATACTTCTTCGAAGTACACGAGCATTACGCGACGAATATCGTGGTGGGATTTGCGAGACTGAATGGAAGGCCGGTCGGAATTGTTGCCAATCAACCGGCAGTCTTGGCAGGCGTGCTCGACATCAATTCCTCCATTAAGGGTGCCCGGTTCGTGCGCTTCTGCGATGCGTTCAACATCCCGCTGATCACGTTTGAGGATGTACCTGGATTTTTGCCCGGAGTGCAGCAGGAGCACGGGGGCATCATCGTGCACGGCGCGAAGTTGCTGTTCGCGTTTGCCGAAGCGACGGTGCCGAAGATTACCGTGATCACGCGCAAAGCGTATGGCGGGGCTTACTGCGTAATGGCGTCGAAGCACATTCGTGCAGACGTCAATTATGCGTGGCCCACCGCCGAGATTGCGGTGATGGGTCCGGAGGGCGCCGTGGACATCGTCTACAAGCGCGAACTGGACAAAGCGAAGTCTCCGGATGAACGCGGCAAAAAACGGGCAGAGAAGATCGAAGAATTCAAAGAACGGTTCGCGAACCCATATGTTGCGGCTGATCGCGGATTTGTGGATGCGGTGATACGTCCGCAGGAGACGCGGATGAAGCTGATCCAGGCGCTTGAGATGTTGCAGACCAAGCGGGACAAGAATCCGCCGAAGAAGCACGGCAATATTCCGCTGTAAGCAGACGATTTCAAAGACCAGCGGCAATTTGTCTCTGTTGAAAACTTCGTCCCAAAGTCCCTTCCGGTTTCGGAAGGTGAGGCGTACTATTCTCCCGCTCCAACAGGAGAGGCCCCAGACCTCGAGTAAGAGTGGAGGTTCTGCATGTCGGGGGACCACCAAACGACGCGGATTCTTGAGGAGATCCGCCGACTTGAAACTCGCCGCGCGGAAGTGGAAGCGATGATCAAGCGTGACCGCTCCGCTTCGCAACAACGTCAACTACAACAACATTTGGCCACCGTGGAACGCACACTCGCCGCTTTACGCCAGCAACAGCGTTCACGATAAATCACACACGATAAGTCACAAGGATATTGGGCAGAGGCCGGTTGCGACCGGCCGTCTATCTTTGCTCGGTACCAGGCGGAGTGTAGCTGAGATATTTCTCCATCGGGATCTCGAAGTACATGAGTTCCTGTCCCTCATGATTCGTAAGCCCGGTGAAGAAAAGGCGCGCGCCCGCGAGCGGCTGCGAGATTCCACTGACGTCGAAAAACATGAACCCTGCCTGGCTTTCGCCGGGAGCCACTGCCTTGGCCGAAAACAGCGCCATGCCGATTTCATCACGGCTGTTTTTCTTCACGCCGACATCCGGACCGCCTCCGGGCAACGGGATGGGAAGCGGATTACGGCGGGCTTCATCGCCGCGGCGCCGGATCTTGGAGAACCGCCGATAAAGGTCATCTTCGTCCGCGGGCTGAATTTTGTCGCGGTTGCGGGTGATCAACTGCACCTTCATCTCGTTCATGGCAACGGGTTGATCGCCGTCGTTGGTGAACACGACGAAGATGGGCAGGTATCCCTTCGAGCGGTAATCGATGGTGAAGACCGCAGCCTTGTCAGCCATGTCGTAGGGATCGGCTGCGATCGAGAACCTTTCCATCGGGTGATCGTCATGCGCTGGATACGTCTTCGCCGGATACACCTTTGGCATGACGAATTCCTTCGCGGCGAAAGCAACTACCGAAGCGAACAGCAGAAGAACAAAGCACAGCCTGACCACGCGTTGCATGACTAAATTATGGTCCCTCGCGCACCTAAGTACAACTTGGCGGTTATCGCGGAAGATCGGCATCATTGCTGAATTCGCTGGGCTCCCAGCGGTACTTCTTTCCGTCCCAGAAGACCAGGGCGTTGAGTCCGCCGCCTTCCTTTGCGGCGATACCGGTCACGGTCCGCTTCTTATAGGGAACTGTACCCAAACCAAGTGACTCGAACGGCAGATTAATAATCACAAACTTGGCTTTGGGTTTTTGGTTACGCCAGTCGTGGATTACGTTCACACAGTGCGAGGTGCCGTCTCCGAAGCCGCTGAAACGGGCTGTAACTTTCGCATCGCCGAACCCGAAGTACTCGTCGTACGGGTCGACGACCTTGTAGTTTTTGTCGGCGCTGCGAGCCAGCGGATCTTTTCCAAACGTCACGATCGCGACGTCCTCAACCCCGTCACCGTCGAAATCGGCAGGCAATGGATGGAACTTCGGATCAACCTTGAATCCTTCGCCAAATTGCGAATCCAAAAATTGCTGGAGGGAGTTTTCCGGTACCGGGTTTGCCGCGGGCTGTTGGGCTGGTGCTGCCACAGAGGCGAAAAGAAACGAGGAAAATAGTACGATTCGGAACAGCATGCCGCTAATGTAACCCGGAAGTACCCCGATGCAACGAAAGGAATCGCATCGGGCAACAATGGGCGGCAGTTTTCCGTGGGAGGGAAAGATGAGGATCGTGGTAACGGGAGCCAGTGGACTCATAGGCTCAGCGTTGGTGCAGTCGCTCGAGGCGGATGGGCACGAAGTCATCCACTTAGTGCGTCGGGCGCCGGCAAACGACCGTGAGCGGCGGTGGGATCCCAACGGTCAGCCCGATCCGGAAATGGTCGAAGGCTCCGATGCTGTCGTTCATCTGGCGGCCGAAACGATCTCCGGCTGGTGGACGGAGAAGAAGAAGTCTCGAATCCTCAACAGCCGTGTGCGCGGTACGGAAACGATCGCAGCGGCCATCGCGCGGGCCGAGAAAAAGCCCAGGGTGTTTCTCTCGGCTTCGGGGGCCGGCTACTACGGCAACCGGAAAGACGAAGTCCTCACCGAACAAAGTACGCCGGGTTCGGGATTCCTGGCGGACTTGGCAAAGCAATGGGAAGCAGCAACGAAGCCGGCTTCCAGTGCAGGGGTACGCGTGGTGCTCATGCGGATCAGTGTGGTGCTAAGCAAGAACGGGGGCGCACTCCCCCAGATGTTGCCGTCTTTCAAGATGGGACTGGGTGGAAAGATCGGCAACGGCAAGCAGTACTGGCCGTGGATCACTATCGACGACGTCGTGCGGGCAATCCGGTTCGCCATGGAGAACGAATCCCTGAATGGTCCGGTCAATCTTTGCTCGCCTCAGCAAACCACGAACAAAGCTTTCACGAAAGCACTGGGGCGCGTACTGGGGAAGCCGACATTTTTCCCGCTGCCCTCGGTGGCCGTCACCCTCATGCTCGGCGAAATGGGGCAGGAGGCGCTACTTAGCAGCGGGCGGGTGGAACCCGCAAAGCTGAAGGCCGCCGGCTTTCAGTTCCAGCATCCCGAAATCGAGCAGGCGCTGAGGTCCGTTCTGGGTTAGCGCACAGCCTTACCAAGTTGCATCTAAGAGTTCGGCGGATTGTCGTCCTCCGCCTCTGACTATCTCTGGAGTGAGTACGTGGCTGATCGACAACCAGACGCCTATCCGCTGATTCGCAAGCTTCTTCCCTACACGACTGCCCTCCTGGTGATCGTCACGATTTATGTGGGCTACATCGTTTACTCGCGCTGGAAAGACCGTCGCGACGCCGCTGAGCAGGTATCGACCGAAGAAGTGCAGGGAGCGCAGAAGAGCTACGAAGCCTACGGTAAGGGCCAGGTAAAGGTACTCAACTTCACGGCCGACCCGGGAGTCGTCCATCCGGGGCAGAAGGTCAGCATCTGCTACGGCGTGTCGAACGCCAAAACGGTGGCAATTGAGCCCAAACCCGAGGGCGAGACCTGGCCATCTCTGGCGCGATGCGTCAGCGCCTCACCGACGAAGAGCACTGCCTACACGATCACCGCAAAAGACGAGAGCGGTAACGCGGACACCAAGACCATCCAGGTAAACGTGGATTAGCGACATCCCCGATGTTCGCCAATTTTTAGTGCTGTCCTGCTCCGACACTCTCTTGTTGCTGCTGCCCGAAGACCTTGCCGAAGTAGTCGCCGGGGTTCCAGTTCGGACGCGAGTTCATGTTCGCAATGGCGTACCCGATCGCGTAGTTCAGGCGGGTGAACCTCGCCGCCGCTTCGAAGCTTAGCGGTTGGCTCATGTCGTCTTGCGGAGAATGGTAGATGTGCTTCATCCATTCGCGGGTTACGGCCGCGCCGTCCACCTTGGCATCCGAAGCTTTGTCTCCACCGGTTATGGCCACCGCCGGAATGCCTTTCTGAACCAGCGAGTATTGGTCGCTGCGGACAAAAAAGTTCTCCTCCGGCATGCTGTCGGGACTCAGTTCCACGTCCTCGGACCTGGCAGCGGCCTCAACCAGCGGGCCAAGGCTCGAGTGATCGGCGCCGAGGGCTACCAGATCCTTGAAGTCGAAGGTCATCGGGATTTCGTCCATGTTCACGTTCGCGGCGATTCGCGTGATCGGCACCGTCGGGTAATGTGCGAAGTAGTCTGAGCCGAGCAGGCCTTCTTCTTCCGCGGTTACGGCGAGGAACATGATCGAACGTCGAGGCGGACGAGGCGCCGTGGCGAATGCATGAGCCATCTCGATGAGAGCTGCTGTGCCGGAGGCGTTATCGAGCGCACCGTTGTAAATGCTGTCCCCCTTGACGGCCCTGCCGATGCCGAGGTGATCGGCATGCGCGGTGTAGAGCACGTATTCATTCTTGAGTTGCGGATCGGATCCGGGAAGTATTCCGGCCACGTTGGCACTCTTCAAGTTTTCGTGCTTCGAAACCTGGTGGATGGCGACCTTGGCCGCGAGTGGGAACGTCGGCAACTTGCCGAGAGATTCGGTCGCCATCACTTCGTCGAAATTCTTCGGTGCACCCTGGAACAGCACCTTCGCGGCTTCAACGCTCAAGTAAGCTGAACCCTTGATCTGCGGACGCACGTCGCTGGGAACTCCTTTCGGATCAAGCCAGCGCATACCCGGCAGGCGAAGGAACCCGGCGAAGCGGTCAAATGGCGTTTTCGTCTCCGGTTCTCCGGCCCAAATCACTAAAACTCCAACCGCTCCGTGATCGGCAGCAACTTTCGTCTTCTCCACTGATCCGGAGAAATGGGCGCGCTCCGCAGCAGGAAACGTTTTTGGCGCGCCGTAAACGAAGGCCACGATCTTGCCTTTTACGTCGAGCCCTTTGTAGTCGTCGTGGTTGAACTCAGGCGCGACCACCCCATATCCGACAAACGCGACCGGCGCTTCGATCGACGTGTTCTCGTACAGAGGACTGCCGGTCATCATGAAATTCTTTTCGAACTGGAGTTTAGTTTCACGACCATTGTTGATGATGCTCAACGACGACTGTTCCGGCTCGATCACAGTTCGACGCAGCGGCACCTGCTGGAAGTAGCTGCCATCCGTCCCGCCTGGCTTCAGCCCGATCTCCTGGAACTGCGCCCGAATGTAATGCGCCGCAATGTCGTACCCGCGCGTACCCGCCTCGCGTCCTTCCAGCAGGTCGTCGGAGAGAAACTCCATGTGGGCCCGAATGGCTTCCGGCCGTATTCGCTGCAGAGAATCTCCCGAAGGCAGTGGTGGGGCAGCAGCGCTTTCGGCGACGAGCGACGAAACAGCGAGCAGGGCAAACGCGAAGATAAGTGCGAGTCGGTTGAACATGGAGTTTCCTTGTCTGGCGATGGAATGTGCCTGGCACCGGTGGTGCCCGCATTTCCGAGTTGATTTCATCCTAGGTACAGACGGAAAGCTGGTCAATTTGGCCCCTGGAGGCATACCGGAAACAGAGCAGTCCGTCCCATGCAAGTGCACGAAACACGCCGGTTTCCACTTAGTTGCGTGCTGTCGGGGTCGACCCCCGTCCGGGTGTTATGTGATGCAAATCACAGGGGTTTGTGCTCAGTTTCCCCCATGGGAAGGCCTTCCGGGGTGCTAAATTGAAAATGAATGTCAGCACCAGATTCCATTTTCGTAAAGGCCTGCAAGGGCCTTCCTACGCCGGTCACGCCCGCTTGGTTCATGCGGCAGGCCGGACGCTACATGGCTGAGTACCGCGCCGTCCGCAAGCACCACTCGCTGGTTGAGATCTGTAAGACACCGGCTCTGGCTGCGCAGGTAACGATTGAAGCCGCAGAAATCCTGAAGGTCGACGCCGCCATTATCTTTGCCGACCTCCTGTTACCTCTCGAAGTGATGGGACTTCCCTTTCGCTTCGAGGCTGGCGAAGGTCCTGTAATCGAGAAGCCGGTCCGGACGGAGTCGGATGTCGCACAGTTGCGCACCGACCGAGCTGCCGATTTGGCCTATGTCGGCGAATCGATTCGACTGGTCACGCGCCACTTCGGCGACAAGCTGCCTTGCATCGGTTTCTGTGGTGCTCCGTTTACGCTCGCCAGCTACATGATCGAGGGCGGCGGTTCGCGGCATTACGTGAATACCAAGAAGATGATGTACAACCAGCCCCGCGCGTGGGACGCCCTGATGGAGAAACTCATCAGCGTGCTTGCCGAATACACCGAAGAGCAGGTTCGCGCCGGCGCAGACGTTGTGCAGGTCTTTGATAGCTGGGTCGGCTGTCTCAGCGTGGACGATTATCGCCGTTACGCCTTGCCGCGCACGAAGGAGCTGGTCCAACGCCTGAAGAAGACCGGCGCTCCTGTCATCTACTTCGGAACCGACAGCACCACGCTATTGCCTTCGATGCAGGAAACCGGCGCCGACGTCATCGGACTGGATTGGCGCGTTCCGCTCGACGAAGGATGGAAACTGCTCGGGAATCGCGGGGCCGTGCAAGGGAACCTCGACCCAATCGCGCTGTTCGCGCCGCAAAGCGAAATCAGAGCGCGAGTAGCGGATATTATCCAACGCGCTGGCGGACGCCCGGGACACATCTTCAACCTCGGACATGGCATCGTTCCGGAAACGCCAGTAGAAAACGTAAAGGCGCTGCTCGAAATGGTACACGAACTTTCAGCTCGCACCGTAACGCAGACGGTTTAGCGGAGACCAACTTGTCGGAGCAGACACAATCAACAGCCGTGTTGTTGCTCGCGCACGGTAGTCCTGAGAGCGTGCAGGACATCCCGGAATTTTTGCGCTACGTCACGGGTGGTCGAGGGCTGCCTGAATCCGTAGTGAAGGAAGTGCAGCACCGCTACAGCTTGATCGGCAAATCGCCTCTCACGGAGATCACCTTGAAGCAGGCTGCGGCCGTTGAGCGAGAGCTTGGCGTTCGCACCTACGTCGGCATGCGCAACTGGATGCCGTTTACCAGCAAAGCAATCGCGGATATGAACGCGGCGGGCGTGACGCATGCAGTCGCTATCTGCCTGGCCCCGCATAACTCGCGGACCAGCGTCGGTTTGTACCGGAAGGCGCTCGAGGGTGCTCCGTTCGAGATCGATTTCGTGGAAAGCTGGCACGATCATCCACTGCTGATCAAAGCATTCGCGGAGCGGCTTCAGCAGGGATTCTCGCGAGCAAGCGAAGAAAACGGCGGCAAGATGCCGATCATCTTTACTGCGCACAGCGTTCCTCAGCGCACGGTGAACGAAGGTGATCCCTACGAGTGTCAGACGGTGCACAGTGCGCAGTTAGTCGCCGCGGAAGCCGGGTTCGCAGCAGCAGACTGCAAGTTCGCCTTCCAGAGCCAGGGCATGAGCGGAGGGCCATGGCTAGGTCCGACGGTGGAAGAAACCATCGTCGCCCTGAAAGCCGAAGGGCACACAGCCGTCTTCATCCAGCCGATCGGTTTTGTTTGCGATCACGTCGAAGTGCTCTACGATATCGATATCGCCTTCAAGCATTTCGCCGAAGAACACGGGATGAAACTGTGGCGAGCCGAGTCGCTCAACGAGTCGCCCACGTTCATCAAGGCCGTGGCTGATGTGGCGCGGCAACGTCTGGCATTGAAAGCCGGCGCTTAAAAGAGAACATTTGAAGACCATCGCCATTATCGGAGCTGGAGTATCGGGCCTTGCTGCCGCGACCGCGCTACAACGCGCAAAGGAAGCCGGCGCCGACCTGGAGTTCACGCTATACGAGCGCAGCGAACGGCTTGGTGGGGTGATGGTTACCGAGCAACTCGATGGCTGCCTCATCGAGGCCGGTCCAGATTCATTTCTTTCCGAGAAAACTTACGGCACGGATTTCTGCAAGCTCTTCGGACTTGGTGACCAGATCATCGGCTCCAACGACGACGAACGTATCACCTACATCGTGGTAAAGAACCGGCTCATCGCGATGCCAGACGGCCTGATGTTCATGGTTCCCACCAAGATTCTGCCGACTGTCACCACACCCCTGTTTACCTGGGGAACCAAGATCAAGATGGGCTTGGAGTTCTTCTCGAAGCCTCCGGTCAAGAATGGCGATGAGACTGTCGGCGATCTCGTGCGACGTCATTACGGACAGGAGGTTGTTGAGCGGCTTGCCGATCCGCTGCTCTCCGGTGTGTACGGCGGTGATGCCGACAGCCTAAGCGTTCAGGCTGTGCTGCCGCGCTTCGCCGACATGGAAAGCAAGTACGGGAGCCTGAGCAAAGGCATGCTCGTAGCGCGCAAGAAAATGGCGGAGATGACGAAGAAGATGGGGCCAAACTACAGGCCGCGGCCTCTGTTCTCTTCCCTCCACAACGGCATGCAGCAGTTAATCGATGCCGTGGTGAAATTTCTCCCTGCGGATCGCATTCGAACCGGGGTCGCTGTCGATTCCCTCCAGCGCGAAGGGAATCTGTGGCGAGTGGCAATCAACGGGGAGCGACGATTCTTTGACGGTGTGGTGATCGCAACTCCGGCCCACGCCGCTGGAAGGCTGTTGCGGCCGCTAAGTTATGCGCTCGCTTCTGAACTCGAATCCGTTTCCTACAGCTCTTCGGTAACTGTCGCTGCCACCTACAACCGCAGTGATCTTGCGAAGATGCCTCCCGGCTTTGGATTTCTTGTACCGAAGTCGGAGCGCCGCCGCATACGTGCGCTTACCTTCGTTCACAACAAGTTTCCTCACCGCGCACCGGCCGATAGGGGCATCGTTCGAGTGTTTCTCGGAGGCTTGAGCGACGAAGGCGTGCTTTCGCTCAGTGACGACGAAATCCTCGGCACGGTCCGCCGTGAGTTGCGCGAGATGATAAAGCTCGAAGCCGAGCCCCGAACCGAGCGTGTTTATCGGTGGAACAAGTCGATGGCACAGTATGGGCCGGGACATCTCGATCGCGTGAAGCGGATCCGCGAAGCTGTCGCCGCGGCACCAGGTCTTGCTCTGGCGGGAAATGCTTATCAAGGCATCGGCGTGCCGGACTGCATTGCTTCTGGCCTGATCGCCGCCAACTCCCTGCTCGACCAGTTTTCCATTCCAAGACCGGAACTCGGCATCAACTTGCAGCCGGTCGCGACGCGCTAGTCTGCGCCGGCAGTTGCGGGTACCAATTCCTCAACCGGCTTCGGTTTTTGCGCGGGCTTGATCTTGATCGCCGACGACCATTTCTGAGACGGCGATTCCACCCAGCGGTATAACAACTGGGCAGCGGAGAGAGATGCTGCGATGGCCGCGACGTCAAGCGCCAGTAGGTACGATCCCGAATACGGCAGGTGGGACCCGAACTCGATCACCCGCAATCCAATCGGGATGTGCAGCAGGTACAACGAATAGCTGATCTCGCCCAGCCAGTTGCCAATTCGATTTTCGAATGTGACAAAGGCAATCAGCAGGCCCGTCACGGCTGAAGTCGAAGCGACCGGCATACCGATGGGCACCTTCATCAACGCGAACATGGCAGCAATCGAGATCAGCATGCGCCACATGCTGCTGATGCCCATCTTGTATTGGAAAACGAAGATACCGATGAGGAATACCGGCGAGATATGAAAAATGATGTACTCGTTCGGGACAAGTCGATGCCCGAGTAGAACGATCAGCGCACCGGCAATTTGCATCGAAGCGCGCCGGTGCGCAATCAACGGAAACACCAACCCAAGCAGCAGGTACCACTGCAACTCGATACCGAGCGTCCAGTAGACGACGTTGATCCACGGCTTACCGAGCAGGTCGTTCAGGTAGAAGAAGTGCGACAACAACTGCTGCCAGCTAAAGTCGGGTAGTTTCCAGGCAGGAAACAGCGCGAGCGTATAGCCGATCGCGAGCACCACCACCATAGAGACAAGGTAGGGCGGATGCAGGCGTGCAATTCGCTTCCCAAGAAACCGGAAATAGTCCCGGATTGAGTACCGGTATTGGTAAAGGCTATATGGGATGATGAAACCGGAAATGACGAAGAAGATGTGAACGCCCAGCCAGCCGTACTTGGCCGACCATCGCAGGAAGGTGTCCTGACCCGAGACAAAGTGGTACCAGCAGACGGCGAACGCAGCGAATCCGCGCAGCGCGCCCACGATACCTATCTTCAATTTGGGTCGTTCGAGCACCAATCAGAATAGCATCCTGCCGACCCCGCTCTTGTGCGCATCCTCACCGGCTTCCGGTTGACAGCTCATGGCTAAGTTCTTTAGAACTGCGGCAAGCCCGGAGACGAATCCCATGAAGCGAACCCTCGCGATGGTTCTGGCAGTAGTCGCCTTTGTATCCATTGTTACAGCCCAGCAGCGCACCAACACCCCTGCCATTACCTACATCCGGGCAGGCCGATTGTTTGACGCGACCGGCGATAAGTTGAGAACGAACGTGGTCATTATTTTGGAAGGCGACCGCATTCGGCAGGTTGCGCCAGCCAACGAGGTTCAGATCGCCCCGGGAGCTACGCTCGTGGATCTCTCCAATGCCACCGTCCTGCCTGGGCTCATCGATTGCCACACCCATCTCGGCTCTCGCGCCGACCATTACGCCGAGATCTACGACTTCAAGGACACACCTTTCGACAGCGCTTTCAACGGCGTCCTGAATACTCGCAAGACCCTGATGGCCGGGTTTACCACCGTTCGCGACCTCGGTTCCATCGCATTCCTCGGAGTTGACTTGCGAAACGCGGTCAACCGTGGCGACCTGATTGGACCTCGCATCGTCGCCTCCGGACCAGGTATCTCGATCACCGGAGGCCATGGAGACCTCAACAACTATGCGCCTCAGGTGGAGTACAAGTGGTTTCCCGAAGAGCGCGGCTTTGCCATCGCCGATGGTACCGATCAGATGCGCCACACCATTCGCGCGCAGGTGAAATACAACGTTGACCTTATCAAGGTCATATCGACCGGAGGCGTGCTCTCAAAGGGCGACGATCCCGGCGCGCCGCAGTACACCCTCGATGAGTTGAAGGCTGCCGCCGACGAGGCGCACATGGCCGGACGAAAGATTGCGTCGCATGCTCATGGCCCGGAAGGCATCAAGCGTGCCATTTTGGCCGGCGTCGATTCCGTTGAGCACGCGTCTCTCGTGGATGACGAGGGCATCAAGTTGGCGAAGGAACGTGGGACCTATTTTGTGATGGACATCTACAACGACGATTACCTGCTCGGGAAAGCGATTGAACTCGGCCTGCCCAGGGAGAACATCGAGAAGGAAAAGATTGTGGGCCGCCTCCAGCGGGAGAACTTCCAGAAAGCGTTCAAAGCCGGAGTGAAGATGGCTTTCGGTACGGATGCCGGCGTGTATCCACACGGCGATAACGCCCGGCAGTTCGCTTTCATGGTGCGTTTCGGTATGACTCCCGCCGAGGCGATCCGTGCCGCAACCTTCAACGCCGCCGACCTCCTCGGCCGGTCGAAAGACATCGGCACGATTGAAGCAGGAAAGCTGGCGGACCTCATCGCCGTAACCGGCGACCCGCTCCAGGATGTGCGCGTGCTCGAGAATGTCGGCTTCGTGATGAAAGGCGGCGTGATCTACAAGGATGTGGTGACGGGTAAAAACCTCGCCGTGGCGGCCGACTAGATCTTTTTGGCTTGTGGACCATCCGTTGGGAGCGCCAGCAAAAGACTGCCAATGCTTTGCTTCTTCACTGGATGGCGTACATCAGGAGCAATCTCCGCCAAAGGCTCCAGCACGAATCGGCGCTCGTGCATCGCCGGATGCGGAATGACAAGGTTCGGAATCTTCAATACTTCGTCACCGAACAAAAGAATATCGATATCGATGATCCGTGGGCCCTTCGGTTGTGTCCGTTCCCGTCCCATCTTTCGCTCAATGCCGAGCACAGCGGTGAGCAGGTCCCGCGGCATCTGGTTCGTTTTGAGTTCAACTGCGCAGTTCAGGAACCACGGTTGCTCGGTGAACTCCACCGGTTCGGTTTCATAAAAGGACGACACTTTCCTCACTTCGCCGAACTCCGAAAGACACCGAATCGCCTCGCGCAGGTTTCCCTCGCGATCTCCGATGTTCGATCCTAGTGATAGATAAGCCGTCTCACTCACACAGATATTTGAACATTCATCCGGAAGCTTAGCCACGAATCTCTTTGCGCAACCGTGAGCCTGCGGAAGCCATGTAGAATCGCGGCAGATGTCCACACCTGCGCCATCCGGCCTGATGCAGCGCGTACTTCGCGTGCTGCGACCCTCGCACCAGCACTCCGCATTTTCGGCCACATTGCTCCTCATGAGCACGGTGATGCTGTCGCGCATCATCGGCTACATCCGCGAAGCATACATCGCCTGGGCCTTCGGCGCGGGTCTTCAGACTGACGCTTACGTTGCGGCGTTTACGTTGCCGGATTTCCTGAACTACATCCTCGCTGGTGGGACGACCTCGATCACCTTCGTCGCGATTTACACACGCTACCTTGCCAATAACGACGAAGAAAGTGCCGACAAAACATTCTCAGTCATTGTCACCGTGATGTCTGCCGTACTAGTCGTGGGAATCGTGCTGGCGACCATATTTGCGCCACAGATCGTGCGCGTCATTTTTCCCGACTTCACGGCCGAACAAGCACAACTCTGTGTCCACCTCACGCGCATCCTGCTTCCGGCGCAGCTCTTCTTTTACGTTGGCGGTGTGATTTCGGCGGTACTTCAGTCGCACCGGATGTTCCTGTTCCCGTCGTTGAGCCCCATCATCTATAACGTCGGTATCATCCTTGGAGGAATCCTCCTCTCGCGCCAGTTCGGCATTGCCTCACTGGCAATCGGAGCCGTCGCTGGAGCCGTGCTGGGGCCATTTCTGATCAACGCGTTGGCGGCCCGCCGGACTTCCATCAAATTTGCCCTAAATTTCGACATCGGTGATCCCGGATTTCGTGAGTGGATACGAAAGACGATCCCACTGATGCTCGGTGTCTCGCTGGTCACGGCCGACGATTGGATTCTGCGCTACTTCGCCTCTGGCGGTGCAGGCGACATTACGCGACTGAACTATGCGAAACGGTTGTTCATGGTGCCGATGGCCGTGCTCGGGCAAGCTGCGGGAGCGGCTTCGCTTCCATTTTTCGCGCGGTTATTCAATGAGAAGCGTATTGAGGAGTTCTCGCGGTCGGTGAGCGACTCCGTGTATCGCATTTCGGCTGCCTCGTTCCTGATTTCTGCGTGGATGTTCGCGACGGCGCTGCCGGTCATCGACCTCGTCTACCGTCGCGGACGCTTCACCTTCGCCGACGCCCGCGAAACCGCCGTTTTCTTTCTTTGGTTCGGACTGTCACTGGCCTTCTGGTCAGCGCAGGCAATCTACTCGCGGGCATTCTATGCGGCAGGCGACACGCTCACACCCATGATCGCAACGTCCGTCATCACCGTCGCGGTCGTTCCGGTGTACTGGGCACTGTTTCACGGACTCGGAATCGTGGGCCTGGCCATTGCCTCCGATATTGGCATCCTCATGAACACCCTGGTGTTTGCCTTCATGCTGAGCCGGGCTGGAACAGTCCCGCTCAGCGCATTGCGCTGGAAGGAACTCGGCAAGGCATTGCTGACGGCGGTGATTGCCGGCGGACTCAGCTACCAGGTAGCCAATGTGATTCAACTCGACGGATCGCGGGTTCGTGACCTTGAGCGGCTGGCTCTCGCCACATTGACTTGGGGCGCAGCGGTAGCGGCAGGCCTTTGGATCACCCGCTCGGAACTGCCCATGGCCCTTCGGAGGCGAAAGACCGCTTAGGCTTTCCGGTGACGGAAGACTCGAGGGAAAAAAGAGCTACTTCACCATCCGCATCTTCGACCAGTCATAGGGAAACTTGCGGCCGCAGTCCAGGCACACCACGTAGTGGCTTGGCGCTGAATCGACTACGTCCCAATCACCGCTCGCTTTGGCGGTTTTCACCGACGAGGAGGCCGTGAAGGGTTGTGTAGTTCTGCGATGCCGGCAAGACAGGGAGAGAATACTAAGCAACTTCTGAACCATAGGGGACCTACAGACGGATGCATACGGGT
Organism: Terriglobales bacterium; assembly: GCA_035561515.1. Classification (NCBI taxonomy): domain Bacteria; kingdom Pseudomonadati; phylum Acidobacteriota; class Terriglobia; order Terriglobales; species Terriglobales bacterium. Next base: position 155,832 of record DATMXP010000022.1, read on the forward strand.
GCCGCGAACGGCACCCGTGCTCCCGAACAAGAAAGACTCGTCCGCGTTACCGCGCGGCTGCGGTGGCTTCCGCCGTATCCTTCGCTTCGCCGTTGGGCTTGCGATCGGCCGATTGGCCGGGCTTGCGGATATCGATGCCGCCCTTGAAGAAGGCGCCATCTTCGATCGAGATACGCTGGGCAACGACATCGCCCGTCAGCGAGCCTTCCGTACGGATGTCCACGCGATCGCTCGCGGCCAGATTACCGCGAACCTTGCCGAGTACGACGATCTCACGAGCCGAAATATTGGCGTTCACCACGCCGTTGCGTCCGACGGTGACGCGGTTGCCGGAGAGGTTAATGGAACCTTCCACGCGGCCATCGATATAAAGCGATTCGGATCCGGTGACTTCGCCCTTGATCACAAGCGATTTGCCGATGGTGGCCTGATCGGCGGTGTTCAGGGTGGCGTTGCGGGGTGCGGTGACGGGCGTGGGTTCGTTCACGGTCGTCGGGGTTGGCGTCGGACGCTGCGGCTCCGGCGTGTGCTGGCTAGGTTGCTGCTGATTGGTGGGCTTCCACATTTACTTCTACATCCTTTCTTGCGGGGGATAGGTATTTTGTATCGCACACGAATGACCAAACATTTCCTCAGCCTCCGCGTAACCAGCGCGTTCGTGAGTCACTGAATCTAAAGGCGAGTTTCTGGATTGTCGTTGTGTCGCGATCTCGTGGCGATACCGGCGCCACGAAAACTTTCCTCAACCATGCAAATTGTGCTGGTCACGCTCAGTACGATATATCCGAAGAAGTACCTATACAAGCCAGCTTCATTCCCTAGTACTGTGGATAAGGTGAAATTCCGTCCAGGGCGTGTCATTTCCGCTGGCTCTCGTTCGACATACTGGTGAGGAGTTAAAACCTACATGTCGAAGATCAGTCCGTTTTTGTGGTTCAACAACGAGGCCGAGGAGGCCGCCCGCTTCTATACCTCCATTTTCAAGAACTCGAAGATCACAAAAATCAGCCGCTATGGCGACTCCGCCCCGATGCCGAAGGGGACCGTCATGGTGGTGGAGTTTGAAATGAACGGGCAGACGTTCATGGCGCTCAACGGCGGCCCGGTGTTCAAGTTCAACGAGTCGGTCTCGTTCGTCGTCCACTGCGAGAACCAGGAGGAGGTTGATTACTACTGGGAGAAGCTGACGCAGGGCGGCAAGGAAGTGCAGTGCGGCTGGCTCAAGGACAAGTACGGCCTTTCCTGGCAGGTGGTACCCACGGCTCTCGGGAGGCTGACGAGCAGCGGCGACGCCGCTCAGTCCAGCCGGGTGATGGCTGCCCTGATGAAGATGGTAAAGCTGGATATCGCCGCGCTCGAGGCGGCGGCGAAGGGCTAGCGCTAAGTACCGAACCGTTCAGCGGCGCGGGCCTTCGCCTTGGCGGCTTCTTCTTCCCGGTTGCGCGGCGGCGCCGAGGTTTGCAGCGTGAGCAGCAGGCGGGTGGCGATGGCGGAGATCTCTTCCACGGCGGCGTTGAACGGTTCTTCGTTCGATTTCGATGGCTTATTGAAGCCCGAGATCTTTCGCACGAACTGAAGCGAGGCGGCACGCACCTCGTCGTCGGTGACCGGCGGGTCGAAGTTGAACAGAATTTTGATGTTGCGGCACATCTCGGCTCACCCCTTTCAGCCTATTTTAGACTGCCGGCACATCTGCTCCTGCGTAGCTCGATTTGTGGGTCCCCCCACCCCCCTCCCGGATTTGAAAACAAACCACTTACACGACAGACTATGAAAACAAAGGACTTATAAGTTGCTGATTCTACAGCTACTTACAACATCAATTTGATAACAAAGGACTTAGCTGCGAGGCACAAG